>NZ_JACVUU010000021.1:0-134872 GCF_016516145.1 Klebsiella sp. S69
TCGGGCTCATAACCCGAAGGTCGTCGGTTCAAATCCGGCCCCCGCAACCAACATCATAAACACCCTCAAGGGTGTTTTTTTGTTTCTGCGATTCGCAAAATCTTATACCTGATTCAGGGAACGGCTAAGCGCCGCTCCCTCACCTTCTCAGCCCTTCGGCAACACAATATTGCTCGCCGCCAGCATCCCCATTTCGTGATACATCGCGCAGGCCGCTTCAACGATCGGCATCGCCAGCGCCGCGCCGCTGCCTTCGCCCAAACGCATTCCCATATTCAGATAGGGCTCCAGCTCGAGATGCATCAGCGCCGTACGCGCCCCCTTCTCCGCCGAATAGTGCGACGGGATAAGATAGGGTTTCACCTGCGGCGCAATTCTGCACGCCGCCAGCGCCGCTGCGTAGGAGAGGAAGCCATCAAGCACCACCGGCAGACCGCAGGAGGCCGCGCCCAGCATCACACCCGTCATCCCCAATAAATCAAAACCGCCCACTTTTGCCAGCACGTCCAGACCATCATGCGGATCGGGGCGGTTAACGGCGATGGCCCGTCGTACCACCTCAACTTTATTGCCGACCTTCGCCAACGGCAGATTAGCGCCAATTCCCACCACCTCCTGGGCATCGCTGCCGGTCAGGACGCTGACGATTGCCGCCGCCGGGGTGGTATTGGCCATTCCGAGCTCCCCGACGCCAAACAGCGTGACGCCATCCTCCGCCAGCCCCCGGGTATAGCGCATCACCTCCAGCAGCAGCTCTTCCGCCTGGCTGCGGCGCATTGCCGGACCAACGGCGATATTGCCGCAGCCGCGCGCCACGCGCATGTTGATGACGCCCGGTATCAGCTCGGCATCGATTCCAACATCAATCACGTGCACCTTCGCGCCCGCCTGCGCCGCCAGTACGCAAACGCCGGTTTTGCCCAGCGTCATATTCGCCGCCTGAATTGCGGTCACCGCTTTTGGCGAAATGGCGACCCCTTCGTCCCACACGCCGTGGTCGGCGCACATCACCAGCAGCGCCTTTTTTTTCACCTGCGGCACGCCTTCAAGACCGGGCATACCCGCCAGCTGCACGGCAAGATCTTCAAGGCGTCCAAGGCTTCCGGGCGGTTTCAGCAGACCATCAATATGAAGCCGGGCGCGCGCCATCGCGTTTTCATCAGGCGCAGGGATCGCGCCCAGTAGAGAGGTTAAGCTTTGCATAGAGGTTCTCGTCTTGTTGGCTGACTCATAGCAGAGCCAGCAGGAAGAATAACGCCCGTTACGGCGCGCCTGGCCTATTTGATTTTTACGCCAATGCCCGACACCACCAGCCACACCTCGTCTGCCGCCGCCGCAAGGCGCTGGTTGACGCGTCCGGCGATATCGCGGAAATGGCGGGCAAGACGGTTTTCCGGCACAATCCCCATCCCTACCTCGTTGGTCACCAGCACCACGCGGGCCGGGCAGCGCTGGCAGGCGGCAATCAGTACCGCGATTTCGGCGTCGATCGCCCGCTCCATCGCCGCATAATCCCAGCCGTCCGGCGAGCTGTCGCCCCCCAGCGCAAACAGCAGGTTGGTCACCATGGTGGTGATGCATTCCAGCAAAATCGCCTCCTCTGGGGCGATATCCGGGGTGATCAGCTCATCAAGCTGCTGCCAGCGCTCGGCGGTGCGCCAGTGCGCGGGCCTGCCGTCGCGGTGGTGCTGGATCCTCGCCGCCATCTCGTCATCAAAGACCTGCGAGGTGGCGATATACAGTACCTGCGGCGCATGGGCGATCAGCGCTTCGGCATGGCGGCTTTTACCGCTGCGCGCCCCGCCGGTCACTAAAGTCAGCATACGGGCTCCTGATGTTGGCGCATGATGGCGTAGATTTTTTCGATATCAATATGCTGACGCATCGCGTCCGCCAGCAGATCGAACTGGCGCGATTTATACTGCGCATACTCGAAATCGCTATCCAGCGCCGCCAGCCCTTTACGCTGGCGCAGGCCGTTAACCAGCGCGCGGGTAAATGCATCGCTATCGAACAGGCCGTGCAGATAGGTGCCAAACGCCAGGCCGTCATCGCTGACCGCGCCGTCCGCCACGCTCAGGCTGCCTTTATGTAATTGCATCAGCGAACGGCAGCCGTCGCGCAGCTCGGTTTCGCCCATATGAATTTCGTAGCCGCTTACGGCCAGCCCCGCCGTCGCCGCCAGCCACGCCGGCAGCGCTGTTGCCAGGGTCGCCGTTACCTGGGTCGTCGTCTTGCTCTGCGCAAAGTGGGTGACGGTATTTAGCAACCCCAGCCCCGGCTGCGTGCCAAGCCCCGACTCTACCTCATCGATAATGGTTTCGCCGAGCATCTGATAGCCGCCGCAGATCCCCAGCACCGGTGCGCCCTGACGCCGGGCCTGCAGTACCGCATGCGCCATGCCGCTCTCGCGCAGCCAGCCGAGGTCGCCGAGCGTATTTTTACTGCCCGGCAGGATCACCATATCCACGCCCGCCAGCTCCTGCGGCTGGCGAACATAGCGGACGCGGACGTCCGGCTGCGCCGCCAGCGCGTTGAAATCGGTAAAATTGGAGATGTGCGGCACCTGAATTACGGCAATCTCAATATCGCGCCTGTCGGTGCGCAGATATTTCCCTTTTTGCAGCGCGACGCCGTCCTCATCTTCAAGATCGACATCCAGCCACGGCATGACGCCGAGCACCGGGACGCCGGTGAGCGCTTCTATCTGCTCGATCCCGGAATACAGCAGCGCCACGTCGCCGCGAAATTTATTAATAATCACGCCCTTGACCCGCGCTCGCTCGCGATCGTGCAGCAGCGCGAGCGTGCCGTAGATAGAGGCGAATACGCCGCCGCGATCGATATCCGCCACGAGGATCACCGGGCACTGGGCCATCTCGGCCATGCCCATATTGACGATGTCGCGATCGCGCAGATTGATCTCCGCCGGACTTCCTGCCCCTTCCAGCACCAGCACATCATGTTCGGCGGCCAGGCTGTTATAAACCGCGAGGATCTGTTCCCGCAGGCGCGGTTTATATTCGTGATAGCTCACCGCGTCCATATCGGTCGCCACCTTGCCCATCAGCACCACCTGCGCTTTGCGGTCGCTGGTTGGCTTAAGCAGCACCGGGTTCATGCGCACATCCGGGATAATACCCGCCGCTTCGGCCTGGAAAATCTGCGCGCGGCCCATCTCTTTGCCATCCGGCGTGATACCGGAATTAAGCGCCATATTCTGCGATTTAAACGGCGCGGTGCGCTGCCCGTCCTGATAAAAGATGCGGCACAGCCCCGCGACCAGCACGCTTTTGCCGACGTCAGAAGCGGTGCCCTGTAACATAATTGCCAGCGTCATGACGCCTCCTTCATCGCGTTGCTTCGCATCCGCGTAAAAAATTCTTCTTCGGTTTTACACAGCGGCAGCCCGAGCTGCGCGTGCAGTTTCACCAGCCACGGCTGGGTGAGCCCGGCCTGGGCCATCAGTTCGCTGCGGGCAAACACCTCCCCGGGTTCGCCGTGCGCCAGCACTTCGCCGCGGCGTAACACGTAAACCGCATCGCTGATTTCATAGATCAGATCGATATCGTGGCTGGAGATCGCCACGTGGTTGCCCCGATCGGCAATACGCTTAATGATGTCGATCATCTGCGCGCGTCCCGAAGGATCGAGACCCGCCGTCGGCTCGTCGAGCAGTAAATAGCGCGCCTGCAGCACCAGCGCCCCGGCTATCGCCACGCGCTTTTTCTGCCCGTGGCTCAGGCACTGAATCGGCTGGTGACGAAACCCCTGGGCATCGACGAGAGTCAGGGCATCGTCCACCCGGCGGGCAATTTCCTCTTCCGCTACGCCCAGGTTCCGCAGGCTAAAGGCGATATCGCTGTCGATATCGGTATAGAAAATCTGCTGGTCCGGGTCCTGGAAAACGGTCGCCACCTGCTGACGCAGCGCCAGCAGGCCGCGCTTGCTGTAGTCCAGCGGTTTTCCTTGCCATAGCACCGCCCCGCTCTGCGGGCGCAGCAGACCGCTCAGGTTCATAAACAGCGTGGATTTTCCGCAGCCGTTCGCCCCTACCAGTCCGGTCACGGCGTGATGGGAAAAATCCAGCGTCAGCCCCTTCAGCACCGGCTCGTCCTGATAGCGAAACCAGAGATCGGTCGTGGCAAGCATACTTATCCTTAAAGGTGAAAATCACCCTGATACAGTTTGATATCCAGCGTGGTGCTCATCTGCTGGTAGCGAATCATCACCCGGGTAAACAGCAGTCCTACCAGCATCGCCAGCGAACGATAGCCCTTCGGCACGCTACGGTAGCCAAAACGTAATGTTTGCGCACGGTGAATCGCCAGCGCTTCGTCTAAAAGAATAAAAATAAAACGCCAGGTCAGCAGGATTTGCTCGGTCAGCAGCCGCGGTACCCGTCCGCGCTTGAGCAGCAAAATAAGCTGCGGGAACGGCAGATTCAGCACCAGCCAGAAGGTGGACGCCAGCGCCGCCAGGCTGCGCCAGAAGGTCTGATTGGCGGTCGTCAACCCCTCCGACGTCATGCCCAGCCAGACGCTGCCCAGCGGCAGGCTCACCAGCAGATCCTGCGGATTGCGGCTAACGCTGAACAGAATGGTCAGCACACCGATCAGCAGGAAGCCAAACGGCAGCGCCATCCAACGGCACCAGCGCCACGGCGAGACCCGCAGCAGCCAGCAGGTTAAGGCGGCAATCAGCGCCATTTCGATACCCTGCCCCAGCGGAGGCAGGGTAAAAGCCAGCACCATCAGCAGCAGCCAGAACAGGAACTTGCGCTCCGGTGCGACGTGAAACCAGCGGCTCTGATAGCTGAGTCGGTCAAACCCGGTCATCACGGCGCTGTCTGCCTTTGCTGTAGCCCAGAATATAGAAAATTACCGCCGCGCCGAGAGAGCCCTGGAGCGTAAACAGCAGGCTCTCAATTTCTCCGCTAGCCGGTTCGTACAGCGGCTGGAACCACGGCTCATAATGCGGCGCGACCACCTGAATCTGGCTCTCCGCCTCACCGTCCGAACCGCCGAATTCGCCGCCGTGATCGACAAAAAACGGCAGGATCACCAGCGCCACCACCATGGCTAACAATATCAGCGTCTTTTTCATGTTAATGCCCCTGTGCGGTAATCAGCTGACGTTTGGTCAACTGGTCATAGATCATGACGGTTAATAGTCCTTCAGCAATGGCGATCGGGATCTGCGTCAGGCAGAAGATCCCCATAAACTTGACGATCGAGCCGGTGGCTCCGGCGGCGGGATCCGGAAAGGCCACGCCGAGCTGTACGGAGGTGACAAAGTAGGTCACCAGATCCGCCAGCATCGCGCAGAGAAACACCCCGACGTCGCGGCGAATGCCCGCGCGGCAGGCCATTTTCCACACCATATAGCCGACCACCGGCCCGATGACCGCCATCGACATCCCGTTCGCGCCGAGCGTCGTCAGCCCGCCGTGCGCCAGCAGCAGCGCCTGGAACAGCAGTACGATGGCGCCAAGGATTGCCACCACGCCAGGCCCGAAGAGAATCACCGCCAGGCCGACGCCGGTCGGGTGGGAACAGCTGCCGGTTACGGAAGGAATTTTCAGCGCCGAGAGGACAAAAATAAACGCCCCGCACAGCGCCAGCAGCACCTTCTGATTGTTATCTTCCTGCACAATGCGGCGCAGGCGCACCAGCCCGTACCACAGGCAGGGTAAAAACAGCAGCCACCATGCCAGGGCCCACATCGGCGGTAAAAACCCCTCCATGATGTGCATCGCGAAAGCCTTTTCGGGAACCACTATCAGCAATAGCGCCGCAGCTAACCCGCTGAAAGACAGCTGTTTTAGCTGTTGTTCAAGTTTCATTCTGCATACTCCCACTGTTTATTGATCAGAATGGTCGAGAAATAGGGCAGCGGCTGGTCGTCGCTGACGTCATTGAGATGGCGCCAGCACTGCTCGCCCGGCAGCGTGGCTTCAGACATCATCAGCGCGGCATCCAGCAGACCGTTTTTCGCCAGCAGCGCTTTGATGCGGGGAAACCGCCCGTACACTTTCATCAGCACCAGGCTTTCATGCTGGCGCAGCGCCTGCTCGATTTCCGTTTCCGGCGCGGTGCAGGAGATCACCGCCAGCGATTGCTGCTCCATGGCCAGCGGCGTTTTTGAACGCGCGGCAATGGCGGCAAAAGAGGTGACGCCGGGAACAACCTCCAGCCACTCCGGGCAGCCGATACGCTGGAGTAAGAACACCCAGGTGCTGAACAGCATGGCGTCGCCGAGGGTAATAAAGCCGACCTGCTTGCCCGCTTCCACTTCCTGAACCAGCGCGGCGGCAACCTCATCCCACACCGCCTCTTTTTCCGCGCTGTCGGCGCTCATCGGGAAATGGCAGCAGCGTACTTCGGTCCGTTCGCCGATATACTCGCGCACGATGGAGAGCGCGAGGCTGTCGCCGCCTTTACGTCCGGCGGGCGCGTAGAGAATGTCCAGCGTGCCCAGCACCCGCGCCGCGCGCACGGTGATCAGGTCGGCGGCGCCAGGGCCGGTACTTAAGGCATATAGTTTGCCGCTCATGCCGCCTCCTCCATTGCCAGGCTCAGCGCCTGCTGCAGGTGAGCGACGAACATTGCGCGCACCGCCGGATTCTCTCCCAGCCCGTTCAGCCAGGGCGTCGCCGTGATACCGGCGGCGTTGAACAGCGTTTTCCAGGAGTCCTCTTCGTCCGAGGCCATATCGTTAATGGCGTGATCGCCGGCCACCAGCATCAGCGGCATCAGGTGTACGCCCTTCACCCCCTGCTGGCGCAGGCTATCGATAAGAATATCGACTTCCGGATAGCTCTCGACCGCGCCGACCCGCGCCGGAAATCCCTTCGCCGTCATCATATGATCCAGACAGGCGTAGGCGGCGAAAGCGTGATGGCTGGCGCCGTGGCCCATAAAGACCACCGTTTCATCGGCAGCAAGCGGCGGCATCTGCTGGCGCAGCGCCTGCATCAGCTGGACATAATCGTTATGGCTGCTCAGCAGCGGCGCCCCCAGCGTCAGGCGGAGGAACAGCGGGCGCAGGCTTTGCACTTCGCGGACGATCTTTTCATACTCATCGCCGTTGATAATGTGCAGCGACTGAATCGCCACATCCTGGTAGCCCTGCTCGGCCAGCTTCTGCAATGCCTGCAGCGGCGTATCAATCTCGATACCGTCGCGCTGTTTGAGCTTGCGGATAATCATCCCGGAGGTGAAGGCGCGAAACGTGTCGCGGTCCGGACAGCTGGCCGCCAGCTCGCGCTCGCAGGCGACGATGTTCTTTTCACAGGTGTCGGGATAGCTGGTGCCAAAACTGACCACCAGAAGCGCTTTTTTCATTTCTGACTCCTTAAGCAGCGGCCAGCCAGCGCGATAAGCGCCGGGCAAAGGCAGCCTGACTTTCCAGTAACTCTTCACCCGTCACCAGCGGCGCCGGGCGCGTAATCACGATGCAGGGGATACCGGCATCCAGACAGGGTTGTACTTTTTCCTGATAGCCACCTTCGGCGCCGGAGGCTTTGGTGATCACCACGTCGGCCCGGCACTGGCGGTAAAAAGCGGCGTTGAACGCGGCGCTGAACGGCCCGCACAGGGCGAAAATCTCGCCAACGCCAAACCCCAGCGCGGCGCATTGCGCGATGACATCGGCGACCGGCAACACCCGGGCCAGCAGCGTTTTGTCACCTAATCCCGCCCGCCAGCGCGCCAGATCTTTACTTCCCGTGGTGAGCAGCACGCGCTGGCCGAAACGCCGCGCCACCTCGCAGGCTTGTTCAATGCTCTCCACGGTATAGAGCAGCGGATGCGTCAGGCCGCTCAGCTGCTCTGGGCGCTGATAGCGGCTCAGCAGCACGCCGGCGGTTTCACAGGCCCGGACGATATTGCGGCTTACCGCTTCGGCGTAGGGGTGCGAAGCATCGATCACCCAGCGGGTCCGGTTAGCCTTCAGCCAGGCGATCATCTCCTCCAGCTCGAGGCGCCCGCAGCGCACCTGGCCGCGAATATCCCCCGCCAGCTGCTGACCGGTGGGCGTCGCCACCGACAGGGTGTAGGGGACCTGCGCCGCGTCAAGCTGCTGACACAGCGCCCTCGCGTCGCTGGTTCCGCCCATCACCAGCACCTCGCCGTGGCTCACAGCACGTAGCCTCGCGGCGTGATCATCAGGCCATCCTGGATATACGTCGCTTTGTTGCCGACGATCACCAGGCTGGTCATATCGACCGGTGCAAAATCCATCTCCCCCAGGGTAGTCAGCCATTTCTCCTGTTTTTTACGTCCGGCGGATTTCACGACTCCCACCGGGGTCTGCGCGCTTTTACTGGCCGACAGCAGCTCAAAGGCGCGCGCCAGATGGCCCTCGCGGCCGCGGCTGCGCGGATTATAAAAACAGATGACGAAGTCGGCTTCCCCGGCGGCGACAATGCGTTTTTCAATCACCGGCCACGGGGTCAGCAGGTCGCTGAGGCTGATATGGCAGAAGTCGTGCATCAGCGGCGCGCCCAGCAGCGAGGCGGCGGCAATGCTGGCGGTCATCCCCGGGATCAGGCGGACTTCCACATCCAGCTTCTGCTTGCTGACCAGTTCAAGCACCAGTCCGGCCATGCCGTAAATACCGGCATCGCCGCTGCTGATCAGCGCCACGTTATGCCCGGCCTGCGCCAGCTCAATCGCCGCCTGGCAGCGCTCAATCTCTTTGCACATTCCGGTTTTAATCACCTGCTTATCGCCGGTAAAGGCTTTCACCAGGTGCGTGTAGGTCTTATAGCCAACGACGATTTCCGCCGCCTGTAGCGCTTCAATGGCCTCCATGGTCATCATGGACTGCGAGCCAGGGCCGATTCCGATTACGCTTAACATCAGTGTGAAACTCCCAAAGTAATAGTGACGCCCTGTTCGCGCAGGGTTTCGCCTAACAGTTGCCCATGGCTCAGCAGCCAGGCCGCCGGACCGGATACGCTCCCCACGCCGACGGTTTTTCTGACGAACGATGAAGCGGGAAAGTGATGCTCATGCTCGCGCAGGGCATCAGCGGGAAAGGTTTCGAACGGTACGCGACAGCAGGAAGCCAGCTGAATCAGCCCCTGCTCGTGCTTCTTCAGCGTGACGCTGCCGATAGCTTTCAGCGCCAGCGGATCCAGGCGCTGCGCCTCAAGCTGGCGCGCCAGCAGCGCCGCTAATAGCGGGAATGGCGTATCGCGGCGGCAGCCAATTCCGGCGACCACCCGCTGCGGCACCAGCTTCCAGTGCGGCACGGCGATCGGCGGCAGTTCGTTGCGCAGCGTGACGCAGACCAGCGCATCCAGCTCGGGAAGCTGGTGCAGATCGGCCACGGTGATAAACCCCCGCCGGTCGCAGTGGCGGACGTCTTCATCCAGCTCTTCGTCCCACCACAGACCGACGCGCTGATGGCTGACCAGCATCTGGTTGACGGTTTTCACCGCCGCGCGGAAGTCGCTCATCCGGGCATTAAGCTGGAATGCCAGCGTATCCAGGGCCGCCAACTCGTTGACGTCGGTGGCGGTGGTGATCACCGGGTCGGCGCCGAGCATCCCGGCCAGATAGCGGCTGAGGGCATTCGCGCCCCCCGCATGGCCGGAAAGCAGGCTAATGACGTGCTGGCCACGTTCGTCGATCACCACCACGGCCGGATCGCCGAACTTATCATTGACCAGCGGGGCCAGCACGCGTACCGCGATCCCGGTGGCGCCGATGAAAATCAGCGCCGAATAGCTGCTGAAGGCCTCGCGCGCGGCGCTGGCAAAACCGTTTTCAAAGGGGAGAAAACCCTCTTCCAGCAGCTTCTCGCTGGTAAAGCAGGTTAACGGCAGCATCGCCGCCAGCCGTTTCGCCAGCCGAACGCCCCCTGGCGTCAGGCAGAAAAGTGCGATTGATTCAGGCTTTACGGTATTCATGGCTAAAGTCCGCCGCGTAGAGTTTTGAGTAGTGATACTCAGAGCCCAGGAAATTCCCGACCAGAATGAGCGCCGTTTTGCGGATCCCCGCCTCGCGTACCTTGTCGCCGATATCCGCCAGCGTACCGCGTACGGTCTGGCTTTCCGGCCAGGTCGCTTTATAGATCACCGCCACCGGCGTGGTTGCCGGATAGCCGCCTTCAATCAGGCGCTCCGCTACCCGGTGAATGCGCTGCACGGAAAGGTAAATCGCCATTGAAGTCTGGTGGCTGGCAAATGATTCAAGCTGCTCGCGCGCCGGCACCGGCGTGCGCCCTTCAAGGCGGGTGATGATCAGGCTCTGGGAGACTTCCGGCACGGTGTACTCGACGCCCAGCTCCGCCGCCGCGCCCAGAAACGCGCTGACGCCCGGCACCACCTGCCAGTCGATACCGCGTTTGGTCAGCTCTTCACCCTGCTCGCGGACCGAGCCATACAGCGACACGTCCCCGGTCTGTAAACGCACTACCGTTTTCCCGGCTTTAACGCCGGCTTCCATCAGGTCGAGAATTTGCTCCAGATGCAGTTCGGCGCTGTCGTGACACTCGGCGCCGGGCGGACAATACTCCAGCAGCTCGGTGTTTATCAGCGACCCGGCGTAGATCACCACCTGGGCCTGCTGCAGCAAGCGGTAGCCCTTGAGGGTAATTAGCTCACGGTCGCCCGGCCCTGCGCCAACGAACCACACACTACGGGGGTCAAATGTCTCAGCCATGGTTTTCTTCCTTCTGACAGGCGATAACAAAAACGGGATTATTCGGTTTGAAATAGTGGCCGCTGCCCAGCGCGGTCAGCGATGAAACGTTCAGCAGCAGGCAATCAATCTGTGTAATCCCCCGCTGCTGCAGATAGTCGAGAGCCGCGTTCAGGTTCTCCTGCAGGATAAAAGTCATCACCAGACGGCCGCCGGGATAGAGCTGCTGCCACGACCAGTCAATCAGTTCGTCGAGACGGCCGCCGCTGCCGCCCATAAAAATGGCGTCGGCCCGCTCGGTAATCACCATCGGCGCTTCACCGGGCAGGATCTCAATATTGCCGCAGGTGAAATGCTGGCGATTTTCGTCCAGCAGCCGGAGAGCCGCGGGGTTGCGTTCGATGGCGGTTACCTGCAAAGAGGGATACTGCAGCGCCGCCTCAATCGACACGCTGCCGGTACCGGCGCCGATATCAATCAGGTGGCTTGCCCGGTGCAGTTCAAGTTTGGCCAGCGCCAGCGCGCGAACCGCTTCTTTGGTCATCGGCACCTTCTCGCCGCGCAGAAAAAGCTCATCTTTCATCGAGGATCACCACCGCGTTCATCTCATATTCGGCATCGACCTCACTGACCGGTAGCCAGTGGATCCGCTCGTTATCCATCGCCAGATTTTCGCCAATCACCATCCAGCGATACCCTTTACCCCGCGCCGCCAGCTGGGCGGCGATTTCCCGCGGCCCGCAGCGCCCGTCGGTCACCATCGCCACCTTGCGCTGACGCGCCAGCTCATCAAAACAGACGTCTCGCCCGTGGCTGCTGGTCAGCCAGATATCGTTCATATCGATACCGGCCTTCGCGCAGAGATACTGCACCGCGCTGATGCCGGGAATAATGCGCACGCGATCGATGCCAAAGTGGGCTATCAGCCGCGTGCCGATCCCGTAAAAGAGCGGGTCGCCTGAGGCCAGCACCACCACCTTCTGCGCTGCGCGTTCGCCGAGCCAGACCAGCAGTTCGGCAATATTGGCGCCCAGCGCAAACCGTTCGCCGCGAAATCCGGGGAACTGCTGCAAATGCCGCTTACCGCCTACCAGCGCATCCGCACTGGCGACCGCATCTTGCGCCGCCGGCGTCATCAAATGCAGGCCTGACGGCCCCATGCCAACCACCGTTAACATGACATCTCCCGCGCAATCTCGGCCACCGGGCGATTGCTGCCGAGGACCTTGTTATCAAAGGAGAACATGATGGCGTCGCAGACGGGCGGCGTTTTGGTAAAACGCAGCATCTGCATCACCCGCAGGCAGATGCGTTCAGCAAGATGGTTATAGATAGTCTGAAAACCGTACGCGTCAATGTGCTCCATCGCCGCTTCGGTGGTATCGCATTCGCTCACCAGTTGCAGCAGCGCCAGCGGCGCCCCCAACAGCGCCAGATGCGCGACCAGCGTTTCCATGCGCGCATCGGCGATATGGCTGTGGGTATGGAAGATCCCGGCGGCGACTTTAATCAGCTTGCCGGGATGGCCAATCAGCACAATCTGACGGAACCCGAGGCGGACGGCCTCTTCAATCATGTAGCCGACGAAGTTGCTCATGGTGACCACCACCTGCGAGTCGATGCCCATCTGCTCGCGTACGAAGCGTTCACCGTGGTTGCCCGGCACCAGCACCACCCGCTCCAGCCCCGCCGCGCGCTTAATTTCCAGCTCCAGCGACAGCGAACGCTTCCAGCTCTCTTCCGACATCGGCGTCACGATACCGGTGGTGCCGATAATCGAGATACCACCCAGGATCCCCAGCCGCGAGTTATAGGTTTTCTGCGCCCGCTCCTCGCCCTCCGGGGCGAAAATCTCTACCGTCGCCCCACGCGACGGGCCTATCGCTTCGCGCACCGCCGACTCAATGGTGTGGCGCGGGGTGCGGTTTATCGCCGGGCTGCCGATAGGCAGGCCGATTCCTTTACGGGTGATGGTGCCGATACCTTCGCCGCCGCGCAGGGTTATCTCGCCGGAGTCGTCGAGCGTCACGCGGGCGAAAATCAGCATGCCGTGGGTGGCGTCAACGTCATCGCCGCCGTCTTTACGAATCGCGGCGATCGCCTGCTGCCCTTCGACGTGCGGCGATTCGACGTTAAGACACAGGGTGACGCCGGAAGGAGTCACAATGGAGACCTGATGAATGAGGTGCTGGCGCATCACCATCAGCGCCGCGACCTTTGCCGCCGCCGTCGCGCAGGATCCGGTGGTATAGCCTTTACGCAGCGCCTTGCCGTTGTGCCACACCGGGGCGTCGAAGGATTGCTCGCTCATCTCGCCCCCTGTAAGTGGTATAAAATGGCGTTGACGATAGCGGCGGCGACGTTGCTGCCGCCTTTACGACCCAGCGCGGCAATGCCCGGCAGGCCGCTCTGCGTCAGGGCGTCTTTCGACTCCGCCGCACCGACGAAGCCGACCGGCACGCCAATCACGCCGTTGACCGCGACATCATGCTCCAGCAGACGAAACAGAGCGGTGGGCGCATTGCCGAAAACAAACACCTTCTCGCCCTCTTCGGCAACCGCAATATCGACCGCCGCCATCGAGCGGGTCATCCCCTGCGCTTTGGCCTCCGCCACCACGCGCGGATCGCTGATATAGCAGCGGCACTCGCCGCCGAATTTCGCCAGCAGAGTTTTATTGATCCCGGAAAGGGCCATGGTGGTATCGGTATAAAGCGTGCAGGGCTGGCTCAGGGCGGCGCTTAAGCGAGGAAGCACGTCGGGAGAAAACCACAGGATATCCAGCCAGTCAAAATCGGCGGTGGTGTGGATCACCCGCTTGATAATGGCTTCGTGTAGCGGGCTGGCAAAGCGGTAGTCCGGGCGGGTCTGCACAATAATGTCGCCAATAATGTCGAAGCTTTTCGCCTCAATCGCCTGCGGTTGCTGGATATAGTGCATTCATTTGTCCTCAGGCTGCGCCGACCAGCCAGAACCGGATCGCCATAAACAGCGCCAGCGCCAGGGTCGAAGACACCCACATCAGTCGAATCGTTCGGGAAATATCGTCTACGGAAACGTCGCGCGTCGCCTCGCCAATCCACGGCTTCTCCACGCGCTGACCAAAGTAATCGTTAGGGCCGCCAAGCCGGATGCCGAGCGCCCCGGCGACGGCGGCCTCCGACCATCCGCAGTTTGGGCTGCTGTGGTTGTAGCGATCGCGCCAGCCGATGCGCAACGCGCGGCCACTCGCTTCACCACAGAGGAGAGCGGCGAGGCTGATAAGCAGCCAGCTCAGGCGAGCGGGGATAAAGTTGGCGACATCATCAAGGCGGGCGCTAACCATGCCGATGGCGCGGTATTTTTCGTGCTTATAGCCGACCATCGAATCCAGGGTGTTGACCGCTTTATAGGCCATCGCCAGCGGCGCGCCGCCGAGCAGCAGGAAGAAGAGCGGCGCGATAATCCCGTCAACGGTGTTTTCCGCCACCGTCTCAACAACCGCGCGATTAATCTGCTGCGGCGCAAGCTGCGACGTGTCGCGCCCGACAATCCATGACAGCTTGCTACGGCTTTCCGCCAGATCCCCCGCGCGCAGCGGTCGCTCGACGTCCCGCGCCGACTGCGCCAGACAGCGTCCGGCCAGCACGGTGAAAATCATCCAGACCTCAACCAGCCAGCCAAGCCACGGATGAATCCTCTGCGCCAGCGTCAGCACGCCCCAGCAGACGCCCCACGTCAGTCCGACTACAACTATCCACATCACCCCGCCGCCGATGCGCAAGGCAACATCGCTACGGCAATAGCGGCGCACGCCGCGCTGAACGGCGGCGATCAAGTTGCCAATCCAGCGCACCGGATGCGGCCAGCTTTGCGGATCGCCGATGATAAAATCGAGAAGCCAGGCAACGCCCCATGCCAGTAGCGTCATAGCGCGCTCCTTGCCGCAGCCAGCCAGTGTTTGAGCATGGTGGGGCGCTGCGCAAAGTGCAGGTGCAGATAGCTGGCGAACGCGTTGCCCACCTGCCAGCCGCCGGACCACTGCTGAAGGGTCATACCGTCGCGGACCTTGCGGCAGGCCAGAACCGCCGGGGACTCGGGAGTAAAATCCGAGTAGTGAAATTCATGTCCGCGCAGGGTTTCGCCCGGCGCCGCCAGCAGCGTTTTGCGCATAGCTCGCGCCTCGCAGTAGCCAAAGCGGGTAAGCCGTTTGCCCATTTTGCTATGGCCGGGAATAAGGTTGGCCATCGGGTAGATATCACCGTTGGCGTCTTCCAGGGAGCTGCCGAGATACATCAGACCGCCGCATTCAGCGTAAATCGCCACCCCGCGCCGGTGCGCCTCCTGCAGCTGCGCCAGCATCGGCGTATTGGCCGCCAGCGCGGCAGCATGAATTTCCGGATAGCCGCCGCCGAGCCAAATCATCTGGCACGGTGGAAGCTCGCTATCGTGCAGCGGGCTGAAGCGCACGATATTCACTCCGCAGCGTTCAAGCAGCGAGAGGTTATCCGGGTAGTAAAAGTTGAAGGCCTCGTCGTCGGCCAGCGCCAGCGTCAGGCCCGCGCCAGCATCAGGGGACGGCAGCGTCGGCCACTCCCCGGCGGGTAGGATGGAGAGCTGGCTGAGGGTAAGAAGCTGTTCAATATCCAGCGTTTGCGCCAGCGTTTGGGCAAAATCGCGCCACGGCTGCTGGTTAACCAGCGACTCGCGGGCGGTAACCAGTCCCAGATGGCGTTCGGGTAACGCCACCCCTTCCACTCGCGGTACGTAGCCGAGCACCGGCAGCTCGCAGTAGTGTTCAATGGCGCCTTTGAGAAGCTGATAATGGCTTTCGCTGTTGACGCGATTGACGATAACGCCGGCAATGTTAAGACTGGGGTCGAAGTGTTGAAATCCCATCACCGTGGCGGCGATGGAGGTGGAAACCGCTTTGCCATCTACCAGCAAAATGACCGGACAGCCGAGCTGTTTAGCCATCGCGGCGGTGCTGCAGTAGCCAGGGTCGGTACCGAAGCCGTCATACAGCCCCATCACGCCCTCAATGACCGCGATATCCGCCCGCTGCATCTGTTCGCAAAATAGCGCGTTAAGCACCGGCTCCGGGAGCATAAAGCTGTCGAGGTTGCGGGAAGCGACGCCGCTGACGGCGGTGTGCCAGCCGGTGTCGAGGTAGTCCGGGCCGACTTTGCAGGGCTGAACCCGCATGCCGCGCTGCTTCAACAGGCTGAGCAGGCCAAGCGTGACCGTAGTTTTACCACAACCGCTGCCGGTACCTGCAAGAATGAATGCGTGCTGCCTGGCTGCCATACCCCGATCCTGTGCCGGGTGGTAGGGCTGCGTGCATTCCCAGTCTTTCGACTGTACGCATCTGAGCAACCCACTTCCCACCGAAGTTGTTGATTATTACCGACAGGCAGGTCTTCTGGCTTAGCGTCGTCCTCCCCCATCCTTCCCAATCCGGTAAGCAGATCAGTGGCTAAATATGGGTTCGTCAGCATCACAGCAGCGGGGGCTGCGGGGGATTCACACCCCCTTCCCTGGCGCCTGTCGGTTTTATCGAGCGGGATGAAACCCACTCGAATGATTCCCGGAACATCTTACGGAAGCAGGATGGCTCCCGTCGTGTTTAATTTTTAATTACCAAAGCCGTTTCATTACGCCGATGGCGCGCTGAAAGCCATTTCGGATATCACTCTATCTCATCAAATAAATAAAAACTGGTGCAGCTTATCGTTCTCTCATTATTAATTTGTTGCGCTATGACAATTTATTGCTCTGAATGAGATATTTTCATTTTATAATGAGCCAGATACGCGGGCATAACAAAAATCGGCAATAACAAATTATTGTCATTTAAAATGACTCAGTTTGTGATCTGGCGTTAATTTGCTGGCGATAGGCCTGCGGAGTCACCTGATAGGCCTGGCGAAAAACTTTGCAAAAATAGCTGGTTTGCGAAAATCCTAAATTCCGCGCAATGCTGGCGATGCTCCAGTCGCTGTGGCAAAGCAGCTCTTTGGCGCTCACCATCCGCTGATGGTTCACCCAGGCATTAAAGCCAATACCCTGATATTTTTTGAACAGCTTACTGAAGTAATAGGGGCTGAGATAAACGTGAGCGGCGACGTCTTCCAGGCGAAGCTCGTCGGATAAATGGGCATCAATGTAGCGCAGCGCCTTCTTCATTTTACTGTCATGAGGGCTGGCAACGCGGCTGGCGCGCGCAGGTTCCGGCTGCTGGGGATTATCTTTAATCACCACAAAGTTGAGCTGTTTTTTAAGGCAGTTTTCGACGATAAGCTTCAGTAAATCAGCAGAAGCAATCACTCTGGAGTAGTCCATTTCCGGCACGTCGCGAAACGCTTTAAGCAGCTCAGGGTCGGCCTGCCAGCGGTCATCCACGTTGAGGATATCGACCAGTTCAACATCGTTGCTTAAGCGCACCTGGCCGCAAAGCACAAAGCCCACAAGGTGCCCGGCAATGACCAGAGGAATGGAGAAATCGGTTAACCCGGCGTGGCAGCGGTAGATACAGAGCTGATCGGTTTTAGACGCCTCAAGCCCGCCGCAGCGGTCGCTCATTCGACAGCGGGTGCTGTGCTGGGGATGCTGGCGCATCAGCTGGCAAAAAGGTGTGAAGTTAAACAGTTCAGATATTTCATCACCATGAATATTGACGACCACCACCGCCAGACTGGTGGCCTGCGCAAAATCCTGTGCGATTTTATTAATGAGTTCTGAGTTCAGTGTGCTCGCAGAAATCATGATAAAACCTCTCAGTTAATTTTTTGTTATAAATAAAACATTTCTTTAATATTTACTTCCTTTCATCATCAATTGCCGCCAACGATAAAAGAATAATACGATAGCAAAAGTCTCCCATCCGTGGGAGACGTTTTTGGCGAGTTCGTGATACCGGTTCATGAAAATTTTTGGCTATTTCAGCCGTGACCTTAATCCTCTAATTTACAGGTATTACACGGTAGATTATTACCAATCAGATAACGATAGATGGCCGCGCCGAGACAAGCGCCGATCAGTGGCGCAATAATCGGCACAATAAAGTACGGAATATCCCTTCCGCCGGTCATCGCGATATCGCCCCAACCCGCCATCCACGTAAACAGCTTCGGCCCAAAATCACGCGCCGGATTCATCGCAAAGCCGGTCAGCGGCCCGGTTGAAGCGCCAATTACCGCCACCAGCAGGCCGATCAGCAGCGGGGCCAGCGGCCCTTTCGGTACGCCGTTGCCGTCGTCGGTCAGCGCCATAATCATCCCCATCAGCATGGAGGTGATCACCACTTCAACCAGCGCCGCATGCCAGATGCTCAGCGATGCCGCCGGGTAGGTGCTGAAAATACTCGCCAGCTGCAGGCTCTCTACGCTGCCGCGCGCGATATGGTGGGCGGATTCAAACTCGGTAAACATCGTGCTGTACAGCACATAGGCCAGCACCGCGCCGCCAAAGGCGCCGGCAACCTGTGAAACGATATAGGGGAAAACTTTTCGTCCGGGAAAGCAGGCAAACAGCCATAAAGCGACGGTCACCGCCGGGTTGAGATGCCCGCCGGAGATCCCCGAAGTCAGATACACGGCAAGCGAGATCCCCAACCCCCAGATAATGCATATCTCCCACAGTCCGAGGCTGGCTCCCGCCACCTTTAACGCGCTCAGGCAGCCGATGCCGAAAAACAAAAATAGCCCGGTGCCCAAAAACTCGGCGGTACATTGCGCTTTTAACGAATCATTCATTATGACACCTTCTTAGCAGAGTTCGTGTCCTGACCAGCCAACATCCTGCTGGCAGTAGAGTACAACGGGCACCACTATATGAACTCCCGTCCGCAAATTGTTGGCAACCTGCTGACGGCAGCCTCCGGAAAATTCGGGCATCAATAACAAATTATTGTCATTAAATAACTCAGAATTGCATTGCTCACGCGCGGCTTTCGCAATTATGCCACCGCCATGGCATGCAAAAATATTGCTAAAACCAACTCATCGTTTTCCAACAAACATCACAAATCAGTTTCTCGCGCATAGCAGATAAAATTAAAATCGTCATGAACAAATTTGTAAATATGGAATATACAAAACAAGATAGTCACATCAAAACAAATAATAATAACAAATAAAATCAAACAGTTAAATAAATAAACGACAATTTTATATTATCCAACACCCACTATTTTTTCACCATCAAATTGAAGTCAGCCATTCTTTTTCCTCGCATCTTCTTATAGTCCCAACTATCGGAACACTCCATGCGAGGTCTTTATGCAACAAGAAGCACTAGGAATGGTAGAAACCAAAGGCTTAACCGCAGCCATAGAGGCCGCTGATGCAATGGTTAAGTCAGCCAATGTGATGTTAGTGGGCTATGAAAAGATTGGCTCCGGGCTGGTAACCGTCATCGTGCGCGGCGATGTTGGCGCGGTAAAAGCGGCCACCGATGCGGGTGCCGCCGCCGCACGTAACGTGGGTGAAGTGAAAGCCGTACACGTCATCCCACGCCCTCACACCGATGTAGAAAAAATCTTACCGAAGGGAATTAGCCAATGAGCAGCAATGAGCTGGTTGAACAGATCATGGCTCAGGTGATTGCCCGCGTGGCAACGCCGGAACAGCAGGCCATCCCTACTGAAAACCATCCAATACGAGAGACGGCTATGGCAGAAAAAAGCTGCAGTTTAACGGAATTTGTCGGGACCGCCATTGGCGACACCCTGGGTCTGGTTATCGCCAACGTCGATACCGCCCTGCTGGACGCGATGAAGCTTGAAAAGCGCTATCGCTCCATCGGCATTCTCGGCGCCCGTACCGGCGCAGGCCCGCACATTATGGCGGCGGACGAAGCGGTGAAAGCCACCAACACCGAAGTGGTCAGCATTGAGCTTCCGCGCGATACCAAAGGCGGTGCAGGCCACGGTTCGTTGATTATTTTTGGCGGCAACGACGTTTCCGACGTTAAGCGCGGGATTGAAGTTGCGCTGAAAGAGCTCGACCGCACCTTCGGCGATGTTTACGGCAATGAAGCCGGACATATCGAGCTGCAGTACACCGCCCGCGCCAGCTACGCCCTGGAAAAAGCCTTCGGCGCGCCGATTGGCCGCGCCTGCGGCATTATCGTCGGCGCACCGGCCTCCGTTGGCGTGCTGATGGCCGATACCGCCCTGAAGTCAGCCAACGTAGAAGTCGTGGCGTATAGCTCTCCGGCGCACGGCACCAGCTTCAGTAACGAAGCCATCCTGGTGATTTCCGGCGACTCCGGCGCGGTCCGCCAGGCAGTCACCTCCGCGCGCGAAATCGGTAAAACCGTCCTTGCGACCCTCGGTTCTGAACCGAAAAACGATCGCCCGTCCTACATCTGATACCCACGAGGCTGATTCATGAGATCGAAAAGATTTGAAGCACTGGCGAAACGCCCTGTGAATCAGGACGGCTTCGTTAAGGAGTGGATCGAAGAAGGCTTTATCGCGATGGAAAGCCCGAACGATCCGAAACCGTCGATAAAAATCGTTAACGGCGCGGTGACCGAGCTGGACGGGAAACCGGTGAGCGATTTTGACCTGATCGACCACTTTATCGCCCGCTACGGCATTAACCTGAATCGCGCCGAAGAAGTGATGGCGATGGATTCGGTTAAGCTGGCCAACATGCTGTGCGATCCGAACGTTAAACGCAGCGAAATCGTCCCGCTGACCACCGCGATGACGCCGGCAAAAATTGTCGAAGTGGTTTCGCATATGAACGTCGTTGAGATGATGATGTCGATGCAGAAAATGCGCGCCCGCCGCACCCCATCCCAGCAGGCGCACGTCACCAACGTCAAAGATAACCCGGTACAGATTGCCGCCGACGCCGCCGAAGGCGCATGGCGCGGATTTGACGAACAGGAAACCACCGTTGCGGTAGCGCGCTACGCGCCGTTCAACGCCATCGCGCTGCTGGTCGGCTCGCAGGTAGGCCGTCCGGGCGTACTGACTCAGTGCTCGCTGGAAGAAGCCACCGAGCTGAAGCTCGGCATGCTGGGCCACACCTGCTACGCCGAAACCATCTCCGTCTACGGTACCGAACCGGTCTTTACCGACGGCGACGACACGCCGTGGTCGAAGGGTTTCTTAGCCTCCTCCTACGCCTCTCGCGGTCTGAAAATGCGCTTCACCTCCGGCTCCGGCTCCGAAGTGCAGATGGGCTACGCCGAAGGCAAATCCATGCTTTACCTGGAAGCGCGCTGCATCTACATCACCAAAGCCGCGGGCGTACAGGGCCTGCAAAACGGTTCCGTTAGCTGCATCGGCGTGCCGTCTGCGGTGCCTTCCGGCATTCGCGCGGTGCTGGCGGAAAACCTGATCTGTTCGTCGCTGGATCTGGAGTGCGCCTCCAGTAACGACCAGACCTTCACCCACTCCGATATGCGTCGTACCGCGCGCCTGCTGATGCAGTTTCTGCCGGGGACCGACTTTATCTCTTCCGGTTATTCCGCGGTGCCGAACTACGACAACATGTTCGCCGGTTCCAACGAAGATGCCGAAGACTTTGACGACTACAACGTCATCCAGCGCGACCTGAAGGTGGACGGCGGTCTGCGTCCGGTTCGCGAAGAAGATGTTATCGCCATCCGTAATAAGGCTGCCCGCGCGCTGCAGGCCGTTTTTGCCGGAATGGGGCTGCCGCCGATTACCGATGAAGAAGTGGAAGCCGCGACCTACGCCCACGGTTCGAAAGATATGCCGGAGCGCAACATCGTCGAAGACATCAAGTTCGCCCAGGAAATCATCAATAAAAACCGCAACGGCCTGGAAGTAGTGAAAGCGCTGGCGCAGGGCGGGTTCACCGACGTGGCCCAGGACATGCTCAACATCCAGAAAGCCAAGCTGACCGGAGACTATCTGCATACCTCCGCAATTATCGTCGGCGATGGGCAGGTGCTGTCAGCCGTCAACGATGTTAACGACTATGCCGGTCCGGCAACGGGCTATCGCCTGCAGGGCGAACGCTGGGAAGAGATTAAAAACATCCCTGGCGCTCTTGATCCCAACGAGATTGATTAAGGGGTGAGAAATGGAAATTAATGAAAAATTGCTGCGCCAGATAATTGAAGAAGTGCTCAGCGAGATGAAGGGCAGCGATAAACCCGTCTCGTTTACTGCGCCAGCGGCCTCCGCGGCGCCACAGGCCACGCCGCCCGCCGGCGACGGCTTCCTGACGGAAGTGGGCGAAGCGCGTCAGGGAACCCAGCAGGACGAAGTGATTATCGCCGTCGGCCCGGCTTTCGGCCTGGCGCAGACCGTCAATATCGTCGGCATACCGCATAAGAACATTTTGCGCGAAGTCATTGCCGGTATTGAAGAAGAAGGCATTAAGGCGCGCGTGATTCGCTGCTTTAAATCCTCCGACGTGGCCTTCGTCGCCGTTGAAGGCAATCGCCTGAGCGGTTCCGGCATCTCTATCGGCATCCAGTCAAAAGGCACCACGGTGATTCACCAGCAGGGGCTGCCGCCGCTCTCTAACCTGGAGCTGTTCCCCCAGGCGCCGCTGCTGACCCTGGAAACCTATCGCCAGATTGGTAAAAACGCCGCCCGCTATGCGAAACGCGAATCGCCGCAGCCGGTCCCGACGCTGAACGACCAGATGGCGCGGCCAAAATACCAGGCGAAATCGGCCATTTTGCACATTAAAGAGACCAAGTACGTGGTGACGGGCAAAAACCCGCAGGAACTGCGCGTGGCGCTTTGATAAAGGATAACTCCATGAATACCGACGCAATTGAATCGATGGTGCGCGACGTATTAAGCCGCATGAACAGCCTGCAGGGCGAGGCGCCGACGGCGGCTCCGGCGGCAGACGGCACGTCCCGTAGCGCAAAGGTCAGCGACTACCCGCTGGCGAACAAACACCCGGAATGGGTGAAAACCGCCACCAATAAAACGCTGGACGACTTTACGCTGGAAAACGTGCTGAGCAACAAAGTTACCGCCCAGGATATGCGTATTACCCCGGAAACGCTGCGCTTACAGGCTTCTATCGCCAGGGACGCGGGCCGCGACCGGCTGGCGATGAACTTCGAACGCGCCGCCGAACTGACCGCGGTACCGGACGATCGCATTCTTGAAATCTACAACGCCCTCCGCCCCTATCGCTCGACGAAAGAGGAGCTGCTGGCGATCGCCGACGATCTCGAAAGCCGCTATCAGGCGAAGATTTGCGCCGCTTTCGTTCGCGAAGCGGCAACGCTGTACGTCGAGCGTAAAAAACTCAAAGGCGACGATTAATTACAGGGGCATGTGATGCGATATATAGCTGGCATTGATATCGGCAACTCATCGACGGAAGTCGCCCTGGCGACTCTGAATGAGGCTGGCACGCTGACAATCACCCACAGCGCGCTGGCGGAAACCACCGGGATCAAAGGCACGTTGCGTAACGTGTTCGGTATTCAGGAGGCGCTCGCCCTCGTCGCCAGAGGCGCCAGGATCGCTGTCAGCGATATTTCGCTCATCCGCATTAATGAAGCTACGCCGGTGATTGGCGATGTGGCGATGGAAACCATTACCGAGACCATCATCACCGAATCGACCATGATCGGCCATAACCCGAAAACGCCCGGCGGCGCGGGGCTTGGCGTGGGCATCACCATTACGCCGCAGGAGCTGTTAACCCGCCCGGCGGACGCGCCCTATATCCTGGTGGTGTCGTCGGCGTTCGATTTTGCCGATATCGCCAGCGTGATTAACGCTTCCCTGCGCGCCGGATATCAGATTACCGGCGTCATTTTGCAACGTGACGATGGCGTACTGGTCAGCAACCGGCTGGAAAAACCGCTGCCGATTGTTGACGAAGTGCTGTACATCGACCGCATTCCGCTGGGAATGCTGGCGGCAATTGAGGTCGCCGTCCCGGGGAAGGTCATCGAAACGCTCTCTAACCCCTACGGCATCGCCACCGTATTCAACCTCAACGCCGAGGAGACGAAAAACATCGTCCCGATGGCTCGTGCGCTGATTGGCAACCGTTCCGCCGTGGTGGTCAAAACGCCATCCGGTGACGTCAAAGCGCGCGCGATACCCGCCGGTAACCTTGAGCTGCTGGCCCAGGGCCGGAGCGTACGCGTAGACGTTGCCGCTGGCGCCGAAGCCATCATGAAAGCGGTCGACGGCTGCGGCAAGCTCGATAACGTCACCGGCGAGTCGGGGACCAATATCGGCGGCATGCTGGAACACGTGCGCCAGACCATGGCCGAGCTGACCAACAAGCCCAGCAGCGAAATATTCATTCAGGACCTGCTGGCCGTCGATACCTCGGTGCCGGTGAGCGTCACCGGCGGTCTTGCCGGGGAGTTCTCGCTGGAGCAGGCCGTGGGCATCGCCTCAATGGTGAAATCGGATCGTTTGCAGATGGCGATGATTGCCCGCGAAATCGAGCAGAAGCTCAATATCGACGTGCAGATCGGCGGCGCCGAGGCCGAAGCCGCCATTCTGGGCGCGCTGACCACGCCGGGTACCACCCGACCGCTGGCGATCCTCGACCTCGGCGCAGGCTCCACCGATGCCTCCATCATCAACCCCAAAGGCGAAATCATCGCCACTCACCTCGCCGGAGCTGGCGATATGGTGACGATGATTATTGCCCGCGAGCTGGGGCTGGAAGACCGCTATCTGGCGGAAGAGATCAAGAAGTATCCGCTGGCCAAGGTGGAAAGTCTGTTCCATTTACGCCACGAGGACGGCAGCGTGCAGTTCTTCTCCACGCCGCTGCCCCCCGCCGTATTCGCCCGCGTCTGCGTGGTGAAACCGGACGAACTGGTACCGCTACCCGGCGACTTAGCGCTGGAAAAAGTGCGCGCCATTCGCCGCAGCGCCAAAGAGCGGGTCTTTGTCACCAACGCCCTGCGCGCACTGCGTCAGGTCAGCCCCACCGGCAACATTCGCGATATTCCGTTCGTGGTGCTGGTCGGCGGTTCGTCGCTGGATTTCGAGGTCCCGCAGCTGGTCACCGATGCGCTGGCGCACTACCGCCTGGTTGCCGGGCGGGGAAATATTCGCGGCAGCGAGGGTCCCAGAAACGCGGTGGCCACCGGCCTGATTCTCTCCTGGCATAAGGAGTTCGCGCATGGACAGTAATCACAGCGCCCCGGCTATTGTGATCGCCGCCATCGACGGCTGCGACGGCCTGTGGCGCGAAGTGCTGCTGGGTATCGAAGAGGAAGGCATTCCTTTCCTGCTCCAGCATCACCCGGCCGGGGATGTCGTGGACAGCGCCTGGCAGGCGGCGCGCAGCTCGCCGCTACTGGTGGGCATCGCCTGCGACCGCCATACGCTGGTCGTGCACTACAAGAATTTACCCGCATCGGCGCCGCTTTTTACGCTGATGCATCATCAGGACAGTCAGGCCCAACGTAACACCGGTAATAACGCGGCACGGCTGGTCAAAGGGATCCCGTTCCGGGATCTGAATAGCTAAGCAACAGGAGAACAGCAGTATGAATAACGCACTGGGACTGGTTGAAACAAAAGGGTTAGTAGGCGCCATTGAGGCCGCCGATGCGATGGTGAAATCGGCCAACGTGCAGCTGGTCGGCTACGAAAAAATTGGCTCGGGTCTGGTGACCGTAATGGTTCGCGGCGACGTCGGCGCAGTCAAAGCGGCGGTGGATGCGGGCAGCGCGGCGGCAAGCGTCGTAGGCGAAGTGAAATCCTGCCACGTGATCCCGCGTCCGCACAGCGACGTTGAGGCCATTTTACCGAAATCAGCCTGATTGATGGCGAATAAGGAGCACCGCGTGAAGCAATCACTGGGATTACTTGAAGTTTGTGGTCTGGCACTGGCTATTAGCTGCGCCGATATCATGGCGAAATCCGCTTCTATCACGCTGGTCGCCCTCGAAAAGACCAATGGTTCAGGCTGGACGGTCATTAAAATTACCGGTGATGTGGCCTCAGTACAGGCGGCCATCACCACCGGTGCACAGTTTGCCGAACAGCGAAATGGTCTGGTGGCTCATAAAGTCATCGCCAGACCCGGAGAAGGGATCCTGCCCGCAGAGGCTCCCCCATCCTCCGTCATGGAACCTGAGCCTGAAGAGTCAGAGACGGCTAATGTCGTTTCTGAAGCGCCAGCAGAAGAGCCCCTCCAGCAACAAGGCGTGGTCAGCTGCAACCTGTGCCTGGATCCAAAATGTCCGCGCCAGAAGGGCGAGCCGCGCACCCTTTGCATTCATCCCGGCAAGCGAGGTGAAGCGTAATGGATAAACAGCTTCTCGAATCAACGGTCAGTAAAGTCCTCGACGAGATGCGTCTGCGGCCCATTCCGCTGGGGGTTTCAAATCGTCATATCCACCTGTCGGCGTCGGATTATGAACGCCTGTTTCCTGGCCATCCCATCAGCGAGAAAAAAGCGCTGCTGCAGCCGGGACAGTACGCTGCGGAGCAAACCGTCACCCTGGTAGGGCCGAAGGGGCAGCTTAAAAATGTGCGCCTGCTCGGCCCACTGCGTTCGGTAAGCCAGGTGGAAATATCGCGTACCGATGCCAGAACCCTGGGGGTTGCGGCGCCGCTGAGAATGTCCGGCGATCTGAAAGGGACGCCGGGCATCCGTCTGGTCAGCCCCTATGGCGAACTGACGCTGTCGTCAGGGGTTATCGTCGCGCAACGGCATATTCATATGTCGCCGCTCGATGCGCTGATCCTGCGGGTTTCCCACGGCGATAGGGTCTCCGTGGCCATTGAAGGCGACGAGCGCGGGCTGATTTTCAACAACGTGGCGATTCGCGTTTCACCGGATATGCGTCTCGAAATGCACATTGATACCGATGAAGCCAACGCCGCCGGCGCCGATAATCCGCAGGCCTTTGCCCGGCTGGTAGGCCTGCGATGAACGGCGAAGTTCTGCAGCGCATCGTGGAGGAAATCGTCTCCAGGCTGCAGCGTCGCGCCCATAGCACGGCGACGCTGAGCGTTGCGCAGCTGCGCGATGCCGACTGCCCCGGGCTGTTCAGCCAGCACGCCTCGCTGCGCATCCTGCTTGTCGACCTGCCGCTGCTGGGCCAACTGACGGAGGCGGAAACCGACGATCCTGCGGCCCGGAAAATTCACGACGCGCTGGCTTTCGGCATCCGCGTGCAGCTCACCCTGCACAGCCAGCTGCTGCCGGTTATCCCGGTCAAAAAACTGGCGCGCCTGCCGACGATCTTCACCGACGAGCGCGGACTGCCGCTGATCCTGCACGCAGGATCGGTGCTGAGCTATCGCGACGTCGCGCATCTGGGCCAGGGTCGCCTGGTTATCCACCGCAAATGCATCGTGACCGCGCTGGCGCGCGAAGCGGCACAGGCGCGGCATATTCAATTAATTAAGCAGGAGTAAATCATGCATCTGGCACGAGTCACGGGCGCGGTTGTCTCCACGCAAAAATCGCCTTCCCTGATCGGCAAAAAGCTGCTGCTGGTGCGGCGGGTCAGCGCCGATGGCGAGCTTCCCGCCTCGCCGACCTCCGGCGATGAAGTCGCCGTGGATTCCGTCGGCGCGGGGATCGGCGAGCTGGTTCTGCTCAGCGGCGGCTCCAGCGCCAGGCACGTTTTTTCCGGGCCAAACGAGGCCATCGACCTCGCCGTTGTCGGCATTGTCGATACGCTTTCACGTTAAGGAGCGAATATGGCGATTTATACCCGAACGGGCGACGCTGGCACCACCTCACTCTTTACCGGCCAGCGGGTGAGTAAAACTCACCCGCGGGTTGAAGCCTACGGCACGCTGGATGAGCTGAACGCCGCGCTGAGCCTGTGCGCCTGCGCCGCCGCGGATGAAAATCACCGCGCCTTACTTGAGGCCATCCAGCAGCAGCTTTTTTGGTTTAGCGCAGAACTGGCCAGCGACAGCGAACGGCCGTCGCCGAAACAGCGCTACATCAGCAGCGAAGAGATTTCCGCTCTGGAAGCCGCCATCGATCGGGCCATGGCCCGCGTCGAACCGCTGCACAGTTTTATTTTACCCGGCCGCTGCGAAGCCGCGAGCCGCCTGCATTTTGCCCGCACGCTGGCCCGCCGGGCCGAACGGCGACTGGTTGAGCTGGCGGCGGAAGTCAACGTGCGCCAGGTGCTGATGCGCTACATCAATCGCTTGTCAGACTGCCTGTACGCCCTGGCGCGCGCGGAAGATAGCTATGCGCACCAGAACAACATCATTCGTGAAGTGAGCCGGCGCTATCTGGCCGCCACTCTACCGAGCCGCAGCAAGGAGAAGACGCCCCTGGCCCTTTCATTCCACGATCTGCACCAGCTCACCCGCGCCGCCGTTGAGCGCGCGCAGCAGCTTCAGGTTCCGGTGGTGATCAGCATTGTTGACGCACACGGCACCGAAACCGTGACCTGGCGGATGCCGGACGCCCTGCTGGTCAGCAGCGAACTGGCGCCGAAAAAAGCCTGGACCGCGGTGGCGATGAAAACGGCGACCCATGAGCTGAGCGAGGCCGTTCAGCCGGGCGCCGCGCTTTATGGCCTCGAAACGCATTTGCAGGGAAAAGTGGTTACCTTTGGCGGCGGTTACGCCCTGTGGCGCGACGGCTCATTAATTGGGGGTCTTGGCATCAGCGGCGGCAGCGTTGAACAGGACATGGATATAGCACAGACCGCCATCGCGGCCATTAACGTGGGAACTCATCAATGAATACTTCTGAACTCGAAACTCTTATTCGCACCATTCTTAGCGAACAGTTAACCCCAGCCCAAACGCCAAACCCGGCGCAGGGCAAAGGGATTTTTCAGTCCGTGAGCGAGGCCATTGATGCCGCGCATCAGGCGTTCTTACGTTATCAGCAGTGCCCGCTAAAAACCCGCAGCGCCATCATTAGCGCAATGCGTCAGGAGCTGACGCCGCATCTGGCCGCCCTGGCGGAAGAGAGCGCTAATGAAACGGGGATGGGCAACAAAGAAGATAAATTTTTGAAAAACAAAGCTGCGCTGGACAACACGCCGGGCGTGGAAGATCTCACCACCACGGCACTGACCGGCGACGGCGGCATGGTGCTGTTTGAGTATTCGCCATTTGGCGTTATCGGGTCGGTCGCACCGAGCACCAACCCGACGGAAACCATCATTAATAACAGCATCAGCATGCTGGCGGCGGGCAATAGCGTCTACTTCAGCCCGCATCCGGGAGCAAAAAAGGTCTCACTGAAGCTGATTAGCATGATTGAAGAGATTGTTTTCCGCTGCTGCGGCATCCGCAATCTGGTGGTTACCGTAGCAGAACCCACTTTCGAAGCCACCCAGCAGATGATGGCCCATCCGCGCATTGCGGTTCTGGCCATTACCGGCGGCCCGGGTATTGTGGCGATGGGCATGAAGAGCGGTAAGAAAGTCATTGGCGCTGGCGCGGGTAACCCGCCCTGCATCGTTGATGAAACGGCGGATCTGGTTAAAGCGGCGGAAGATATCATCAACGGCGCCTCGTTCGATTACAACCTGCCCTGCATTGCCGAGAAGAGCCTGATTGTGGTGGAGAGCGTCGCCGAACGTCTGGTGCAGCAAATGCAAACCTTCGGCGCGCTGCTGCTGAGCCCTGCCGACACTGACAAACTCCGGGCCGCCTGCCTGCCTGAAGGCCAGGCGAATAAAAAACTGGTCGGCAAAAACCCATCAGCCATGCTGGAAGCGGCCGGCATCGCCGTTCCGGCGAAAGCGCCGCGTCTACTGATAGCACTGGTTAACGCCGACGATCCGTGGGTTACCAGCGAGCAGCTGATGCCGATGCTGCCGATAGTGAAAGTTAGCAATTTCGATAGCGCGCTGGCCCTGGCGCTGAAGGTTGAAGAGGGACTGCATCATACCGCCATTATGCACTCGCAGAACGTGTCGCGCCTGAACCTCGCGGCCCGCACCCTGCAAACCTCGATATTCGTCAAGAACGGCCCCTCTTATGCCGGGATCGGCGTCGGCGGCGAAGGCTTTACCACCTTTACTATCGCCACGCCGACCGGTGAAGGGACAACCTCGGCGCGCACGTTTGCCCGCTCCCGTCGCTGCGTGCTGACCAACGGCTTTTCCATTCGCTAACCGAGGTCGTGATGAAGACTTTCTCACTACAAACGCGATTGTACAGCGGTCAGGGTAGCCTGGCGGTGCTCAAGCGCTTTACCAACAAGCACATCTGGATTATCTGCGATGGCTTTCTTGCGCGCTCGCCGCTGCTGGAAACCCTGCGTCAGGCGTTGCCCGCAGATAACCGCATTAGCGTCTTTAGCGAGATAACCCCGGACCCCACTATCCACACCGTGGTACAGGGCATTGCGCAAATGCAGGCCCTGCAGCCGCAGGTGGTCATCGGCTTCGGCGGCGGATCGGCAATGGATGCGGCGAAAGCTATCGTCTGGTTCAGTCAGCAGAGCGGCATCAGCATCGAAACCTGCGTGGCTATACCGACCACCAGCGGTACCGGTTCAGAAGTAACCAGCGCCTGCGTAATTAGCGATCCGGATAAAGGCATCAAGTACCCGCTGTTCAACAATGCGCTCTATCCCGATATGGCGATCCTTGACCCGGAGCTGGTGGTCAGCGTGCCGCCGCAGATTACGGCCAACACCGGCATGGACGTGCTGACCCACGCGCTGGAGGCGTGGGTCTCTCCGCACGCCAGCGACTTTACCGACGCGCTGGCGGAAAAAGCCGCCAAACTGGTGTTCCAGTATCTGCCCACCGCGGTGGAAAAAGGCGACTGCGTGGCGACGCGCGGGAAAATGCACAATGCCTCAACGCTTGCCGGGATGGCGTTCAGCCAGGCGGGGCTGGGGCTTAACCATGCTATCGCCCACCAGCTTGGCGGGCAGTTTCATCTCCCGCACGGACTGGCCAACGCGCTGCTGTTGACCGCGGTTATCCGCTTTAACGCCGGTCATCCGCGCGCCGGAAAACGCTACGCGCGGCTGGCCAAAGCCTGCGGCTTTTGTCCGGCAGACGCCAGCGATAGTACGGCGATCAATGCGCTGATCCAGCAAATCGAACGGCTCAAGCAGCGCTGTGCGCTGCCGTCACTGGCGATCGCGCTGAAAGAGGGACGTGCCGAGTACTCAGCGCGCATTCCGGCCATGGTGCAGGCCGCACTGGCTGACGTGACCTTGCGCACGAATCCTCGCCCGGCCAGCGCCGGGGAAATTCAGGAACTGCTGGAGGAACTGCTATGAGTACCGCCGTCAACGCTGTTGAAATGGCCAGAAGCGCCGAGGAGATCCGCGAGCGCGTGCGCGCTGCGGGCGTAGTCGGCGCGGGTGGAGCGGGTTTTCCCGCCCACGTGAAGCTGCAGGCGCAGGTGGAGATCTTTCTGGTTAACGCCGCCGAGTGCGAACCGATGCTCAAGGTCGACCAGCAGCTAATGTGGCAGCAGGCTGCACGTCTGGTCCGCGGCGTGCAGTACGCGATGACGGCAACCGGCGCGCGCGAAGGGGTGATTGCCCTGAAAGAGAAGTACCGCCGGGCTATCGACGCCCTCACCCCGCTGCTGCCTGCCGGTATTCGCCTGCATATTCTGCCGGATGTCTATCCCGCAGGCGATGAGGTGCTGACTATCTGGTTAGCTACCGGTCGACGGGTCGCACCCGCCGCGCTGCCAGCCAGCGTTGGGGTCATGGTGAATAACGTACAAACGGTGCTCAATATTGCCCGTGCGGTTGAGCAGCAGTTTCCGGTGACCCGCCGCACGCTAACCGTTAACGGCGCGGTCGCCCGACCGCTGACCGTCACCGTCCCCATCGGCATGTCGCTGCGCGAAGTGCTGGCGCTGGCGGGCGGCGCGACGGTCGACGACCCCGGTTTTATTAACGGTGGCCCGATGATGGGCGGCCTGATGACTGCTCTCGATAGCCCGGTAACCAAAACTACCGGCGGCCTGCTGGTGCTGCCCAAAAGCCATCCGCTTATCCAGCGGCGGATGCAGGACGAGCGCACGGTGCTTTCCGTGGCCCGTACCGTCTGCGAACAGTGTCGCCTGTGTACCGATCTCTGCCCACGGCATCTGATCGGCCACGAACTCTCCCCGCACCTGCTGGTGCGGGCGGTGAACTTTCATCAGGCCGCCACGCCCCAGCTGCTGCTGAGCGCGCTCACCTGTTCGGAATGCAACGTCTGCGAAAGCGTGGCCTGTCCGGTGGGGATCTCGCCGATGCGCATCAACCGCATGCTGAAACGCGAGCTGCGCGCGCAAAACCAGCGCTATGAAGGACCGCTCTATCCGGCCGACGAAATGGCGAAATATCGCCTCGTGCCGGTGAAGCGACTGATCGCCAAACTGGGGCTGAGCCCCTGGTATCAGGAGGCGCCGCTGGTGGAAGACGAACCGGCAGTAGAAACAGTGACTTTACAGTTGCGCCAGCATATCGGCGCCAGCGCGGTAGCGAACGTTGCAGTGGGTGAACGCGTTACCCGCGGGCAATGCGTTGCCGATATCCCGGCAGGCGCATTAGGCGCGCCGGTTCACGCCAGCATCGACGGCGTGGTTGCGGCCATCAGCGAACAGGCCATCACGGTTGTAAGAGGTTAACCATGTCTCAGGCTATAGGAATTTTAGAACTCACCAGCATTGCCAAAGGAATGGAACTCGGCGATGCGATGCTGAAAAGCGCCAACGTCAATCTGCTGGTCAGCAAGACTATCTGCCCGGGTAAGTTTCTGTTGATGCTCGGCGGGGATATCGGCGCTATCCAGCAGGCCATTGAAACCGGCACTTCGCAGGCCGGCGAAATGCTCGTCGACAGCCTGGTGCTGGCGAATATCCATCCCAGCGTACTCCCGGCCATCAGCGGCCTGAACAGCGTAGACAAACGCCAGGCAGTCGGCATCGTTGAAACCTGGAGCGTTGCGGCCTGCATCAGCGCCGCGGACCGGGCGGTGAAAGGCTCCAACGTCACCCTGGTACGGGTGCATATGGCCTTCGGCATCGGCGGTAAATGCTACATGGTGGTGGCGGGCGACGTTTCCGACGTCAACAACGCGGTTACGGTAGCCAGCGAAAGCGCGGGTGAAAAAGGGCTGCTGGTTTATCGTTCGGTGATCCCGCGACCGCATGAAGCCATGTGGCGACAGATGGTGGAGGGATAATGGAAAGACAGCCAACAACGGATCGCATGATTCAGGAATACGTTCCCGGGAAACAGGTAACCCTCGCGCACCTGATTGCCAATCCCGGGAAAGATCTCTTTAAGAAACTCGGCCTGCAGGATGCGGTGTCCGCCATCGGCATCCTCACCATTACGCCCAGCGAAGCGTCGATTATCGCCTGCGATATCGCCACCAAATCCGGCGCGGTGGAGATCGGTTTTCTTGACCGCTTTACCGGCGCCGTGGTGCTGACCGGCGACGTTTCCGCCGTCGAGTACGCCCTCAAGCAGGTGACGCGCACCCTGGGCGAGATGATGCAGTTTACTACCTGCTCAATAACCCGGACGTAGCGCGATGAAACGTCTGATGTTGATCGGCCCCAGCCAGTGCGGCAAAACCTCGCTGACCCAGGGCCTGCGCGGCGAAGCGCTCCATTATAAGAAAACCCAGGCGATTGAATGGTCGCCGATGGCCATCGACACGCCGGGCGAATATCTGGAGAACCGCTGCCTTTATAGCGCTCTGTTGACCAGCGCCTGCGAGGCCGACGTTATCGCTCTGGTGCTGAACGCCGACGCCCAGTGGTCGCCGTTTTCTCCGGGTTTTACCGCTCCGATGAACCGCCCGACGATTGGTCTGGTCACTAAAGCCGACCTTGCCGATGCGCAGCGGATATCGCTAATCGGCGAGTGGCTCAGGCAGGCTGGCGCCCAGCAGATTTTTATCACCAGCGCGCTGAATAATCTGGGTCTTGATGCCGTGCTGGATTTTCTGAATTCGAAGGAACCTTTATGTCTTACAAAATAATGGCCATTAATGCCGGCAGTTCATCGTTAAAATTCCAGCTGCTGGAGATGCCTCAGGGCGATATGCTCTGCCAGGGATTGATCGAGCGTATCGGCATGGCAAACGCCCAGGTGACCCTCAAAACGCCGGCGCAAAAATGGCAGGAAACGGCGCCCGTAGCCGATCACCGTGAAGCCGTCACCCTGCTGCTGGAAAAGCTCCTCGACCATCGGATTATCCAGAGTTTGCAGGATATCGATGGCGTCGGCCACCGCGTGGCGCACGGCGGGGAGCGCTTTAAAGATTCGACGCCGGTGACCGATGAGACCTTAGCGGAAATCGAGCGCCTGGCGGAGCTGGCCCCGCTGCATAATCCGGTCAACGCGCTGGGCATTAAAGTTTTCCGCCAGTTGCTGCCCGACGCGCCGTCGGTGGCGGTGTTTGATACCGCTTTTCACCAGACGCTGGACGAGCGCGCGTTTATCTATCCGCTGCCCTGGCGCTACTACAGCGAGTTGGGCATTCGCCGTTACGGCTTCCACGGCACCAGCCACAAGTACGTTAGCGCGACGCTGGCGGAAAAGCTGGGCGTACCGTTGAGCGCTCTGCGCGTGGTGTGCTGCCATCTCGGCAACGGCAGCAGCGTTTGCGCAATCAAAGGCGGGCGCTCGGTTAACACGTCAATGGGCTTTACGCCGCAGTCCGGCGTGATGATGGGCACCCGCAGCGGCGATATCGATCCGTCGATTCTACCGTGGCTGGCGCTGCATGAGGGAAAAACGCCGGAGCAGCTTAATCAGCTGCTGAATAACGAGTCCGGCCTGCTGGGGGTTTCCGGCATCTCGCACGATTATCGCGATGTCGAGCAGGCGGCGGACAGCGGTAATCGTCAGGCAGCCCTGGCGCTCTCGCTGTTTGCCGAGCGCATTCGCGCCACCATCGGCAGTTATATTATGCAGATGGGCGGCCTGGACGCGCTGATCTTTACCGGCGGCATCGGCGAAAACTCCGCCCGCGCCAGGAGCGCCATCTGCCATAACCTGAATTTCCTCGGGCTCTCGGTCGATGAAGAGAAAAACCAGCACAACGCTACCTTTATTCAGGCCGAAAATGCGATGGTCAAAGTGGCGGTCATCAATACCAATGAAGAGCTGATGATTGCCCGCGATGTGATGCGCCTGGCGCTTCCCGAAGCGCAGACATTAACCGTTTCAGCCTGAGCTCGCCGCCAGGCAAATTGCGGTGAATCATGGAAATAGCGGGATCGGCATGACACTATGCGCTTAAAATTCTGAAAACTTTACCCTAAATAATTCAGGTCACAGGACAAAGCACTGGTGCTTTGTCCCGTAGCTTGAAGTATAACGGGTAAAAAGGTGAATACGTGGCCGTAGCGCAATGCCCCGCCTCCTGTGGGGAACTCATCCAGGGCTGGATCCTCGGCAGCGAGAAGCTGGTCTCCTGCCCCGTTGACTGGTACAGCACCGTCGAGGTGGACTACGGTTCGCCTCGGGCGGATGAACGTCCGCTGGCGCGGGCGATGGTCGACCAGTTGCTGAGCTACTGGCGTTATCCGCCGGCGCTGAGCAAGGAGATTCGGATCGATATCTGCTCCACGATTCCGGTTGCCAAAGGTATGGCCAGCAGCACCGCGGACATCGCCGCGACGGCGGTAGCCGCCGCGCATCATCTCGGCCATCCGCTGGATGAACCCACCCTCGCCCGGCTCTGCGTCTCCCTGGAGCCCACCGACAGCACTCTGTTTCGTCAGCTCACCCTGTTCGACCACAACACCGCCGCCACGCAGATTGCCTGTGACAGCCAGCCTCAGCTCGATCTGCTGGTGCTGGAAAGCCCCGCTACGCTGCTGACCACCGATTACCACCGACTTCCCCGGCTTGAAAAGCTGCACGCCCACTCCGCGTCTCTGCAGCTAGCCTGGGAGAAAGTTCAGCTGGCCTGCGAGACGGATAATCCCCGGCGGATGGGAGAGGCCGCGACGCTTAGCGCCGTCGCCAGTCAGCATCTGTTACCAAAGCCGGGGTTTGATACGCTGCGGGGGCTGGTGGAAGAGTGCGATTTATACGGTATTAACGTGGCGCACAGCGGCAGCGTGGTCGGCCTGATGCTCGACCGTCAACGTCACGACATTGAGTATTTACAGCGACGGCTGGAAGAGACGCGACTTAGCGAGCTCTGGCCCAGGCAGCACCTGCTGCGCATGGTGCAGGGCGGCGTCGAACTGCGCTAACGCTGCCGCTGCTATGCCCCGGAGGCGGCGCTGCGCGCCTGTCCGGGCTACCGGACCACAGACGGCTGTAAACCCGCAGCCCGGCTAAGCGCAGCGCGAGCCGGGAAGCAGCCGCACCGATACATTAATCCCGGCGCATTCCCCGGAGGCGGCGCTGAGCGCCTGTCCGGGCTACCGACCCGCAGACGGCTATGAACCCGTAGCCCGGTCAGCGCAGCGCCACCGGGAAGAACCGCAGACGAACAATAGCGGCAGACATCTACTCGTTAAATACCCGCCTGAAGGCCGTCAGCAGCCGGGTATTTTCCTGCTGGCTGCGGATCGCGACGCGAAAGTAGCGCCCGTCGAGCCCTGGATAATTGGCACAGCTGCGGATCAGGATGTGCTGCTGCAGCATCGCGTATTGCAGATCCAGATCCGCAACGTCGCAGCGCAGAAACAGATAGTTTGCCTGTCCGGGATAGACCGTCAGGCCGGGAATATGGCGCAGTTGATGATAAAAGCGCTGCCCTTCCTCCGCCAGCCACTGCCAGGTTTTCTGCTGGTAGGCGCTATCCTGGAGAATGATCTCCCCCGCCAGGGCGGCAAAAGCATTTATCGACCACGGCATCTGGCGCTCGCGCATTCTTGCCACCGCCCGCGCATCGCCATTGACCAGATACCCCAGGCGCAGGCCGGGTATGGCATAAAATTTGGTGAGCGAACGCAGCACCCACACGTGCGGATTGTGGGCCAGAAGCGGAATAAATCCTGGCTCATCGGGGATAAAATCGATAAACGCCTCATCGAGGATCAGGGCGATGTCCAGCGACTGACAGCGTTCAGCAATCAGCGCCAGCAGTCGACGATCGGGCAGCAGGCCGGTTGGATTGTTCGGCGTGCAGAGAAATAAGCAGTCCAGATCCGGCGTCAGGGCGTCAAGAATCGCTCCGGTGAGCTGCCAGCCATCCTCCTCGCGCAGCAGAAATTCCCGCACCGCGCACTCCACCGACTGCAGCGCCCGGCGATATTCGGCAAAACCCGGAGTGACGATCATCGCCTGGCGCGGTTTCAGCCCCTGTACCAGGGTAAAAATCGCTTCAGTTTCGCCGTTTCCTGCAAGGATCGACGACGCAGGAATATGATGATGTTCCGCCAGCGCAAGGTGCAGCTGCTGATACTCAACGTCGGGATAGCGTTCAGCGCAGTCCATATTGTTGAGGATTGCGCGCTTTAAACTTTCCGGCATCCCCAGCGGGTTGATGTTGGCGCTAAAATCCAGCAACTGCTCCGCAGAGATGCCCATAAGCGCGGCGGCCTCGCGAATATTGCCGCCGTGCGCGCTCTTTAATAGAGCCATTTCACTTTCCTGTTGCGTTATCCTCGCCTTGCCAGCGTCGCGCCGTCGGCGAAGTAGGCTTTAATCCCTGCCAGAATCGACTCTGCAACCTGCTGCTGGAATTTCGCCGTTTTCAGTTTACGCTCTTCTTCGATGTTGCTGATAAACGCGGTTTCCACCAGGATCGATGGAATATCCGGCGCTTTCAGCACCGCGAAGCCCGCCTGCTCAACCTGATTCTTGTGCAGGTTATTAATATTTCCCATCTTTTCCAGCACCGCCTTGCCAAACTTCAGGCTGTCGGCAATGGTCAACGACTGCACCATGTCGAACATCGTGTGGTCGACGTAGCGATCGCCGCTTTTGCTGACGCCGCCGATCAGATCCGAGGCGTTCTGGGTCTGAGCCAGATATTTAGCCGCGGTACTGGTAGCCCCTTTGGTTGACAGGGCAAATACCGACGAGCCGCTCGGCTGACGGCTGGTAAACGCATCGGCGTGAATAGAGACAAACAGGTCGGCGCGCTGCTTCTGCGCTTTGGCGACGCGAACCTTCAGCGGGATAAAGACATCCTCGTTGCGGGTCATATAGACCTTCATGTTGCCCTCTTTCTCGATCAGCGCGCGCAGCCGTCGGGCTATCTGCAGCACCACGTCTTTCTCGCGGGTGCGGTATTTACCGACGGCGCCGGAATCCTCGCCGCCGTGTCCGGGATCGAGCATGATAACGATAGGCCGATCGCGCCCGGCTTTACCCGGTTTCGGCCCGCTCTCCGCAGGAGGAACCTGCCGCTGCAGATCGCCTTTATTGTAATCCTCGAGCAGCGCCAGCAGCGGATCCTGCACGTCGGTCGCGTTGGAAGGGTAGAGATCCATGACCAGACGCTCTTTAAAACCGGCGACCGGAGCGAGCGCGAACAGCTGCGGTTTTACGTTCTGTTTCAGCTCGAACACCATGCGTACGGTTTGCGGGTCGAATTGTCCCACGCGGGCGGACTGAATATAGGGATCGTCGCTGCGAATCTGGTTACCCATGCCTTTTAGGACGGAGTTGAGGTTAACGCCTTCCAGATCCACAACCACACGTTCAGGATTACTGAGCGCAAACTGCCGATATTTCAGGATATGGTTGGACTCCACGGTGACGCGCGTGTAGGTCGATGATGGCCAGACGCGTACGGCAACCACCTGCGCCGCGGCAGCCAACCCAACCGGACTCACACTCATTAACCACATGGCGCCCGCCCCCTGTAAAAATCGGCGGCGGCTTAATCCTGACTTGTATCCTGACATGCCACTCCCAAGCAGTAAGAAATCATTCGTATTTAAAACAAACAGATTGACCAGAAACTTTAACGAAAGGCGCATAACCTGTCATCTATAAAAGGGTAAACAATCTTTGACACCCTGATTTGGCTCACACTGTTTTCTCGGTTGCGCGAGAAATTGGGGCTTGCGTTTGCCGGCAAAACAGAATAAAAATACATAAATTACGAATAATCATGCATTGAGGTTGTGTCATGGTGAAGGAACGTCGCACCGAACTGGTAGAGGGATTCCGCCATTCTGTCCCCTATATTAACGCCCATAGAGGTAAAACGTTTGTCATCATGCTGGGCGGGGAAGCCATCGAGCATGATAATTTCTCTAGCATAGTCAACGACATTGGCCTGCTTCACAGCCTGGGAATTCGTCTGGTAGTGGTCTATGGCGCCCGTCCGCAGATCGACGCCAACCTGGCGGAGCACCGTCACGAACCGGTCTATCACAAACAAACCCGAGTGACTGACGCCAAAACGCTCGAGCTGGTTAAGCAGGCGGCGGGTATGCTGCAGCTGGAAATTACCGCTCGCCTGTCGATGAGCCTCAACAACACCCCGCTGCAGGGCGCCCACATCAACGTGGTCAGCGGCAATTTCATTATCGCGCAGCCGTTAGGCGTGGATGACGGCGTGGATTACTGCCATAGCGGGCGCATTCGGCGCATCGATGAAGAAGCCATTCACCGTCAGTTGGATAACGGCGCGATTGTGCTGATGGGCCCGGTTGCGGTGTCGGTCACCGGCGAAAGCTTTAACCTGACCTCCGAAGAGATTGCAACCCAGCTGGCGATTAAGCTCAAAGCCGAAAAGATGATTGGCTTCTGCTCGTCACAGGGGGTGTACAACCAGGATGGCGAGATCGTCCCCGAGCTATTCCCTAACGAAGCCCAGGCGCGGGTTGAAGAGATGGAAGCGGACGAAGACTACAGCTCCGGTACCGTGCGCTTCCTGCGCGGCGCGGTAAAAGCCTGCCGCAGCGGCGTGCGCCGCTGCCACCTGATTAGCTATCAGGAAAACGGCACTCTGCTGCAGGAGCTGTTCTCACGCGACGGTATCGGCACTCAGATAGTGATGGAGAGCGCCGAGCAGATCCGCCGCGCCACCATTAACGACATCGGCGGCATCCTTGAGCTGATAAGCCCGCTGGAGCAGCAGGGCATTCTGGTCAGGCGTTCTCGCGAACAGCTGGAGATGGAAATCGATAAGTTCACCATTATTCAGCGCGACAACACCACCATCGCCTGCGCCGCGCTCTATCCTTTCCCGGAAGAGAAGATCGGCGAAATGGCCTGCGTGGCGGTGCATCCGGACTACCGCAGCTCATCGCGCGGCGAAGTGCTGCTCGAACGAATTGCCGCGCAGGCGAAGCAAATGGGCCTCAGCAAACTGTTTGTTCTGACAACCCGCAGCATTCACTGGTTCCAGGAGCGCGGATTTACGCCGGTAGACGTTGACCTGCTGCCGGAGAGCAAAAAAGAGATGTACAACTATCAGCGCCGCTCCAAGGTGTTGATGGCAGACCTGGCCTGATTCTCTCCCCGGAAAGCGCACGGCTGACCGGGGAAAACATCACTGAGCGGAAAAAATATCCGCCAGGCCGCTGCGTCGTTCGGTACGCGCGACAACCGCCTGGGTCAGTACCTGCTCATCGGCATAGATCGACAGCTGCCGTTTCGCGCGAGTTATAGCGGTATAAACCAGCTCGCGGGTCACCAGCGGCACGCTGCGCGAAGGCAGGATCAGCGCCGCGTGATCGAACTCCGACCCCTGCGATTTATGCACCGTCATCGCCCAGGCGGTATCATGCTCCGGCAGACGACTTGGCTGTACCGACTTGATGCTGCCATCAGGCATCGGGAACCAGACGCGCAGGTCACCACCTCTTTCCAGCGCGATACCGATATCGCCGTTAAACAGCCCCAGCGCGCTGTCGTTGCGCGAGATCATCACCGGCCGACCTTCATACCAGCGCGAATGGCGCGGTAACGTAATCGCCCGCTTGCGGTTGAGCATCTGCTCCAGCTGTTCATTAACTCCACTGACGCCATACGGGCCCTCGCGCAGCGCGCACAACAGCTGGAATTCGCCAAAAGCGGCGATCATCTCTTCGGGCTCTGCCCGGGCGCGCAGCAGCTGCAGGAAGCGGCCGTAGCCCGCCTGCGCCTGATTCAGCATTGCTTCATACTCTTCGGTGGCGCTCAGCGGATACAGAGCGATATCGTCAAATGACTGGCGCAGCGTTGCGCGTACCGCGCTACGATCGCCGCTGTTCACCGCCCAGGCCAGCTGGCCGATACCGGAATGGCGACCGAAACGGTAGCTTTTCTGCAGCAGGCACAGGCTATCGCGGAGCGAACCGGCCATATTACCCTCGCCTGCCGGAACCGGCTGGCCGGTTAACCGGGCGAGCTGCGTCGCCCGCTCCGGGGTATAGCCTGCATTAACCCACGCGCAGATATCGCCGAGCACGGCCCCGGCCTCGACCGAAGCCAGCTGATCGCGGTCGCCAAGGAAAATCACCCTTCCGTGCTCAGGCAGCGCATCGATCAGGCGCGACATCATCGGCAGGTCAATCATTGAGGCTTCATCGACCACCAGCACATCAAGATGCAGCGGGTTTCCGCTGTGATAGCGCATCCGCTGGCTTCCCGGCTGCGCGCCCAGCAGGCGATGAAGGGTACTGGCTTCGGTGGGCACCAGCGCCTTTTGTTCGTCGGTGAGAGGAAGACGGCGCAGCGCAGCGCCAAGGGACTCGGTCAGGCGCGCCGCGGCTTTACCGGTCGGCGCAGCCAGGCGAATACGGCAGCGCGGGCTGGAGAAGGTCTGGATCAGCGCGGCCAGGAGTTTAGCGACGGTCGTGGTTTTACCGGTACCCGGTCCGCCGGAAATTACCGAAATCCGCCGGGTCAGGGCGACAGCAGCCGCCACTTTTTGCCAGTCAGTTTCCTCTGCGGGCGGAAACAGCGCGTCGAGCGTCGCTGCCAGCCGGGCTTCATCCACCTCCAGCACCTGATTGGCTTCATTGAAAAAGCGCGCGACGGTTAATTCGTTGCGCCACATGCGGTTAAGGTAAAGCCGATCGCCGCAGAGAATCATCGGCGCTGGCCGCTCTCCGCAGCTGACGGCCTCGGAATCATTGAGCAGCGGCAGCCAGCCGTCCGGCGCGCCGGTCAGTTCAAGAATTTGCTCGCTCAGGCCACCTGCTTTAGCCTTCAACAGTTCATCATCGACAAGACGCGAAATCGGCAGACAGACGTGCCCTTCACCAGCATCGCGACTGAGGATCGCCGCGACCAGCTTCACCGCCGGATGCGCTTCTTGCGCCACCATTAGCGCAAACTGAACGTCCAGCGGGCGCAGCAGTCGCTGCTCAACCGCCTGTAGCAATAGTTCATCCAGGTTCATAGCGCCACCTCCTGAGTTTCTCCAGCAAACAGCGCATCAAGGCCGTCAATCAGCGGTCGCGCCGGACGAGTGGTAAAAATACCCTGCCCGCCGTCCTGTCCATCCATACCGCGTAAAAAGAGATAAATGACGCCGCCAAAGTGGCGTTCGTAATCATAATCGGCAATACGGTGGCGCAAATAACGGTGCAGCGCCAGGCTGTAGAGCTGATACTGCAAATCGTAACGATGGGTACGCATAGCCTGCATCATCGCTTCCTGGGTATAGGCCTCGCGATCTTTCCCCAGCCAGTTGGATTTGTAATCCAGCAGGTAATAGCGGCCGTTATGGCGAAATACCAGGTCAATAAAGCCTTTCAGCATACCGCGCACCTGGCGGAAATCGAGCATGGGGGTATCGACGGAGAGCGGATCGTACTGACGAATCAGCGCATCCAGGCGCAGCGGATCCAGAGGCTGCTCGATGGGCAGATAAAAAGCCATCTCCACCTGTTTATCACGCTCGCTAAGCTGATTCAGCGCGATCTCCGCGCCAGGGATACGGGTACGCAGTACGCCGTCGAGCCATTCGGTCAGTACTGGGGCCCATTTCTCCTCGAAGCCGCTAAGCTGGAGCTTTTCCGCCATCCAGTCGGCGGGGACCGGCTGGGTGAAATCAATATCTTCAAACAGGCTGTGCAGAAACGTGCCTGGCGATGCTCCGCGCGGGAAGTGGTGCGGCGTAAGCTGCGGTTCTTCCGCCACATCGCCGACGCCTGCGGCATCGATATCCAGACGCGGTAAAAGGTCCTGCGCCGCGCTGTGTCCGTTTTGCTGCAGGCCGGAGTAACTGGTGACGCGCCAGTCATCGCTCACCGAACGCTCAAGCAGACGCGCGGAGAGCGGCGGCAGCGCCGACTGTGGAGCCTGCCAGGGCGTCTGCGTCGTCGTCGCGGGGAGCTGCAGGGCGATATCCCCGCTGCAAAACGCCTGCAGTCGCGCCGTTAGCCCTGCGGCGTCCATCGCTTCTCCGCCCTGCAGCAGCCGCCCCAGCGCGCTGTGGTGAAAATCGCTGGCGCCGGGCTTGTCGCTGCGGCGGGGGCTAAGCGGCGCAACGCCCAGGCTGCAGTGCCAGACCGCCCGGGTCAGCGCAACGTACAGCAGACGTAAGTCTTCGGCCAGACGTTCGGCCTCAGCCAGCTCCATGCTGCCCTCATCCTGGCCCAGATCGAGCACGGCGGCAAAGGAGGTTCTGTCGTGATAAAACGCCTGATCCTGTTTGCGAAAACGCGCGATAAACGGCAGCCAGACCAGCGGATACTCCAGCCCTTTCGATTTATGGATGGTGACGATCTGCACCAGATGCTTGTCGCTTTCCAGGCGCATCTGCTGGCTGGAGGCGTTGCTATCCGGCTCGGCGATATGCTGCGCCAGCCAGCGCACCAGCGCATGTTCGCTCTCCAGCTGGTTCGCCGCCTCCTGAAGCAACTCGCTGATATGCAGGATATCGGTCAGGCGCCGCTCGCCGCCGTTGGTCGCCAGCAGGTTTTCTGCAATGCGCCGCGCGGTCATCAGCGCGCGCAGCATCGGCATAACGCCGCGCTGCCGCCAGACTTGCCGGTAGCCGCTAAACTCTTCTACCAGCTCATCCCACGCCCGTTCGTTCTGATTGAGGTTTTCGATATCCTGCGCGTTAAGACCGAACATTGAGGTCGCCAGCGCGCTGCGCAGGGTATTCTCGCGCTCGGGGGCCAGCACCGCCTGCAGCAGCCACAGCAGCTCCTGCGCCTCCGGCGTTTCAAACACGCTATCGCGGTTGGAGAGATAGACGGAAGGAATCGACAGCAGCTGGAGGGCATCGCGAATTAACGACGCCTCCTGACGATTGCGCACCAGCACCGTGATGTCTGAAGCCCGCACGGGTTCAGCTTTTTCACCGCGCCACAGCAGCGCCTTGCCCTGCTGGCCCGCGCTTAGCCAGTCACGAATTTGCGCAGCGCACAGCTGGGCCATAAACGTCTGATAATCCCCTGCGCCCACGGCCTCGCCCGGCATCAGCCAGATATTCATCGCCGGAACCGCCGTATCATCAACGGTAAAACGCAGCCCCTGATTTTTCTCGGCCGATTTCACCGGCAGGAACGGGATTTCGCGAAACATAAAAGGGTTATCGCTGAGGCTAAACAGGCGATTGACGCTGTCAACCATCCCCGGGGCGGAGCGCCAGTTGGTATCGAGCGTATAGTGAGCGGTGACGTCTCCACGCGCTTTCATGTAGGTAAAGATATCCGCGCCGCGGAAGGCGTAAATAGCCTGTTTAGGGTCGCCAATCAGCAGCAGCGCGGTATCCGCCTGGCGCCGCCAGATGCGGCGAAAGATTCGGTACTGCTGCGGGTCGGTATCCTGAAACTCATCGATCATCGCCACCGGGAAGCGCAGACGAATCGCGCTGGCCAGCGCTTCTCCGCTCTCTCCGCGCAGGGCGTCATCCAGGCGGCTAAGCATATCGTCAAATCCCAGCTCGCCGCGGCGGCGTTTTTCCCGCGCGACCGCCTCGCGGATTTCAACCATCGCCCTGGCGATCACCAGATCGGTCAGGGTTAACGGTGTCGCCAGCAGCGCTTCTATCGCGCTGAACAGCGGGTGTACCGGCGGCGCGCCGTCCGCTTTGGTGCGCTCAAGCAAGAAGGGCTGAGAGAACTTTTCCAGCGCATCCGGCAGCTGGTAGCTCAAAGTCTCTTCCTGGGCCCAGGCGGTCACTTTTTCCAGCCATTTGCCCTGATTGCCGCGATTGAACTTGCGCCGGTCGAGACCGGAGGTTTCCAGTACCGCCTCAATCTCGCTCGCCTGTTCCAGCCACTGCTGTTTGAGCGCGTTAATGCGTTCAATAATTTGCTGGTGGCGTTCGGCCAGCGTTTCTTCAGCAGGGGGCGGAGATTTTAGCTGCGGCGCCTCTCCTTGCAGCCAGCGGTCGATGGATTTCAACAGGTCGCGCGGCCCTTTCCACGCCTCGTGGATAACCGCAGCAATTTCGCGCGGCAGCGGATAGCAGTGGCGACGCCAGAAGTCGGCGCAGGCCTGATAGCGCAGGCGGGATTCATCTTCAATCAGCTGCAGTTCGAACAGCATGCCGGACTCAAAGGCGTTAAGGCTCAGCATCCGCTGGCAGAACCCGTGAATGGTAAATACCGCTGCTTCATCCATCTGGCGTTCGGCCAGCAGCAGCGTTTGCGCCGCCTGGGCTTTATCGTCAATTTCCGCCAGCAGCCCGGCATAAAGAGGATTGTCGGTGCTTTCGCGCAGGCAGGCGATCCGCAGCTCGTGGATATTGCTGCGGATACGTCCGCGCAGCTCTTCGGTCGCCGCTTCGGTAAAGGTCACCACCAGCAGCTCTTCCACGCTGATCTGCCGGGGGAAAGCGGATTCACCGCCCAGCCCCAGCAACAGCCGCAGATAGAGCGCGGCGATGGTAAACGTTTTTCCGGTGCCCGCAGAGGCTTCTATCAGGCGCTCGCCCGTCAGGGGCAAGCGCAGTGGGTCAAGAGACTCGGCGGTGTCGGTCATTCATTCTCTCGCATCAGGGGTAAGGATTTCTGCAACGCGCTGACGTTCTCCCAGACTTTGCCATCCTGCGGATGCGCGTATTCCGCCTTGCCATTCTGGCTACCGGAAACCTGGGAGAGAATTGCCATGCCCTGCGGATCCACCACCGTCTGATGGAAGAAGTCGGCAAGCTTTTGCGGCGTCAGCAGTTTAATCTGAGCCACTACTTTATCACGTGAATCGAAGCGCATATTACCGCGATCGAAATCTTTGCTCAGCTTCGATGCTTCATCGCCCAGCGTTTGCGGCGCCTCCAGCATCTGACTGATGACCGTCTGCTGAATCTGCGCAAACTCTTCCGGCTTCATCGCCCGCAGTTTGGCTTCCGCCGTGGGGAAGAAGGCCTGGAAGCGCTGCCAGAGGAAAGCCGGCTGCTTATCGTTGCTTTGCAGCAGGAAGCCCATTCCCCACTGGCGGCCCACGTTCATCGAGAAGGCGAAGACCGCGTATCCCAGCTGCTCTTCCGTACGCAGCTGGTTGTAGAACCACGGCTGGACGATCTGCCCGAGAAGCGAGCTGGCAGCTGAGCTGGCGTATTCGTCCAGGTTCGGCGGCGCGAAGACAGCGGCAAGGGCGGAGTCGGTGCTGTTACCCGCTTTCTCAAAAATCGCCAGCTGCTTGCGATCAACCAGTACGTCTTTGTTGCGGCACCATTCGTTGCCGTCCGCCCCCAGCTGTTTTTGGATCTGGCGGGCCATCGCCGTTGACCGTTCGGCGGTAAGGTTACCGATGACCAGCAGCTCCGGTCGCCCTTTCGCCTTGAGGTTATCGCGATACTCCAGCACCTCTTTCAGCGTAATCGACGGCAGCAGCGCCCGGCGATCTTCACGCTGAAAGTACGGCACCTGTGAAACCATCTGAATCGGCATGATCGCCTGATCGTAGGCTTTGCCTTTGTCCGCCGAATCCATCATCTGCGCGTACCAGGATTTGGCCTGCTCCAGCTGCTCTTCGGTTGGCGTATAGCTAAAGTAACCGTCCAGCAGGGCGTTAAACAGCTCTGGCAGATGCTGCGTATAGCCGTTGGCGTTAACCATCAGCCCGTTATTTGCACCGGTAGAGAAGCTGATGCCCCCAACCGCAGCCTGGTTGCTGAGCTGATCGAGCGCGATACCCGCCAGATAATCATTGAGGGCAAACATCACCTGACGGCGGGCGCTGTCCATCGCCTGCGGGTTACGCAGCACCAGCGATATATCCGCTTTTGGTTCGCTGGCGAAGTACTGACTCGGCGCGTAGATCACACGCAGCGTCGGTTCATCGACAATCAGCTGCGGATGAGGGTAAGCCTTATCGCTTTTGATTAAGCTAAAATCGTCCGGAATATAGGGGTTCAGCACCGGCAGCTTGAGATGGATAGCGCTGGACTTCTGCTGCCAGTCGGCAAAAGTCTGCTCGCTAATTTTATCCACCTGATAGGGCGCATTAACGAAGTAGGCGGTCTTGTTATGCGGCTCTTTCGGGCTGATGTACCAGATACGGGCATTTTGCGGCGTCATCATCGCCAGACGGTCTTTGATCGCCTGCGGATCGTAGCGATCGGCGATGTTAACTACGTCCAGGGTATGTTCGACCGGCACGCGGATCATGGTGTCCGCCAGCCATTCGACGTAATCCATATTGCGGTTGATGGACGGGTAGCGGAAGTCGAGCGCCAGCACGTGGGCCAGTTCATCAAAATAGCGTTTATCAATTCCCTGGCTACGCAGCAGATTGAGGTAGCTGAAGATGGCCGCGGTCACTTCATCGCGGTGTGCCAGGCCTTTGTCCGTCAGAGTAGCAGAAATAGCCAGCACCCCGCTGTTGCCGTTGACAACCGGGTCGGAGTCCGCGCGAATACCCTCAGCCAGCCCCTGCTTTTGCAGCCAGTCTGAGAGCGTGCCGGGGCTGCGATTACCGATCATATAGGTCACCAGCTCATCGGTTTTGCTGCGGAACTGGTCGCTATTGTTATCAATGCGGAACTCCACGCGCAGGACTTTACGCGGCATCGCCGGGACATAGTGAATGATGATGCCCTTCTGCGCATCGGTCACCACCGGGACGGTTATTTCCGGTTTGCTGATATCGTGGTTCGGCACGCGGCCGTAGGTGGCCGCCGCGATACTTGCCAGCTCCGGCAGAGGCTTGTTGCTGTAGATCACCGCCTTCATCAGGTTGGCGGAATACCAGCTATCGCGAAAGGCGTGCAGGGCATCAAGCACCGGCTTGCCGGGCTTGTCGCTCAGCGTTTCAAGGTTACCGCCGGAAAACTGTGAGCCGGGGTGCGCCGGGTTAATGGTTTCTGCGCTGACCTGCGCCATCCGCATCCCGTCGCGGCTGCGCGCCATCGTCAGCTCGGCGTTGACCGCATTACGCTCGCGGTCGGCATATTTTTTATCCAGCAACGGAGCGGCGATGGCGTCGGCCAGGCGATCGACCGCGCCGTCCAGAGCATCGTTTTCTACTTCAAGATAGAAGGCGGTGCGGTACGGGGCGGTACTGGCGTTATGGCTGCCGCCGTGCATTTTGAGATATTCGGCGAGGCTATCCGGCTGCGGGTACTTTTTCGACCCCATCAGCGTCATATGCTCCAGGAAGTGGGCCAGTCCCTGATGCTCAGCGGGGTCCTGCAGCGACCCCACGGGAACGACCAGCGCCGACAGCGATTTTACCGCCTGGGGATCGGAAACCAGCAGCACCACCATGCCGTTATCGAGGCGGATCGCCTGATATTGACGGGTATCTTTGTCGCTTTTACGGATGGTTTCCTGAATCGGTTGCCATCCGGTGTCTGCCTGACTTAACGGCGCCCAGAGGGCGGCCAGTAAAACAATAACCTTGAACCATAAACTGCGGGGCATTCACGGACCTCATCATTAACAAACCTGGCGCTGCACGCTATGCAGCCTTTATAAAACATCAGTCCGTGATTGGTTGCGCATCATAAATGAAGTGCCATCTATTGCGCAATTTTTATACTATTACAATGTTATTCGGACTGATGAAAACGAAACACCGGTAGCAAATAACGCTGCGTTTGCGTAAGGATCTCTTCATAGTATTCCGGCTCCAGGGTGCGCCACAGGCGCTGATACCAGACGTCGGCACCTTCGCCTCTGACCACCATGTTCCCTTCATAAGCCTGAAGAAATTTACTGCGCGCTTTTTGCTGCGTCTCTTCGTCCATTAACATGACATTCTTTTCGGCGTCATAACAGACTTTTAGCCATGCGCCGCCGCTTTCCGGCAGCAACAGCAGCGGTTTTGACATTCCCTGCAGGTAACCGTCAACGAGCTCATTCAGGTATTCCTGGGCCTGTTCCTGCGCCAGCGGGGGAAAACGCCACTCGCCTTCTTTGCGCACAAACAGCCGACTTTCGCCGCGACCGCCGCTAGCACAATAGACAAGATGCTCCAGCCAAAGTTGCATTCCCTGCGCCACGCTTAATAACGATGGCCGCCAGCGCAGCAAACCGTCGGATTGTACCTGCTGTAGCCAGCCAGTAATGTTGACTCCGTTACATTGCAGATCGATTTCCATGCTCTGCCCCGGTTGACGGCAGGCTATTACCCGCTCTGCCAGGTTCTGCATCTCCTGACGCTGCGTTTCCCAGGCCAGTTCGCCGAATGCGCCATAGGGTAGCTCCCCGGCGGCACGAAAACGGCGATACATTGCCGAGGCGTCCTGCTGTTCAATCAGCGTATTAAGCAACTGCTGGTTCAGCTGATAGCGGCTCAGCCCTTCGAGGGTAAAAGGTTCATCGTCAGGGATCTCGCTCTCTTCCGAGCGGAAATTCACCCGCAGCCGCTGCTGAAAGAAGGCGCGTACCGGATGCTGCCAGAAGCGCAGCAGCTGTTCCAGAGGCAGGTGATCGAGTTCAGGGACCGGTAGCGGCTGGATAAACTCACCGTGGGCTTCCCCCTGCTGGCTGGCAGCCGCCAGCCATTCCCGGGCATAGCTTTGATCTTCGTTCGCCAGAAAATTCGCGGCATCAAAAGGCATGCGGGTATGCAGATGAGTAATATGTTCTTTAACGCGACGCTCGCTGGCATCGCAATCCAGATCTTCGTCTCCTTCCAGGCAGTGGCTCTGACCGATATAGTCCGCCAGCTCCTGAACCAGAACCGAGGGATAGCGTTCGCTGTTATCCTGAATAGAACGGCCGATATAGCTGATATAGAGTTTCTGCTCGGCGGACATCAGGGCTTCAAGGAACAGATAGCGGTCGTCATCGCGACGGCTACGGTCGCCGCGCTGCGGCTTCTGACTCATCAGGTCAAAGCCCAGCGGCGCAAGCGTGCGCGGATAAACACCGTCGTTCATCCCCAGCAGGCAGACCACCTTGAAAGGAATCGAACGCATCGGCATCAGGGTGCAAATATTAACCGGCCCGGCGAGAAAGCGCTGGCTGATACGCTGCTGATCGAGGCGCAGGGACAGCTCATCGCGCAGCAAGGAGAGCGGTACCGTTTCGCCATACTGGGCGTCGACGCCGCCGTCAATCACCGCCTGCCACTGCTGTTCTATCAGCGCGAGGGCGGCTTCCGTTTCGCTATCCGGGAGGAAAAAGTCGTTCAGCAGATCGCGGCATACCGGTAGCCACTCGGCCAGTGGCCGCTCCTGGGCCAGCCCGCGACGCCAGAGATTAAGCTGCATCAGCAGCGATGCCAGGTTGCCCACCAGCTCGGCAATCAGCCCGCTCGACTCATCATAAGGCAGCACCGAGCGCCACTCACCCTCGCTGCTGTCCATGGCATAGCCCAATAACATTCGCGTCAGGCCAAAGCGCCAGGTATGCTGGCCGGTTGCCGGGAGGTCGAGTTCACGCACGTTGTCATCATCCATCCCCCAGCGTACGCCCGATTCGTTCACCCACTGTCGCAGGTAGCGCAGCCCCTCTTCGTCAATGTTAAAGCGCGCCGCCAGCACCGGCACGTCAAGCAGCGCCAGCACATCTTCGCTGGCAAAGCGGCTATCGGGCAGAGAAAGGAGCGTGAGAAAGGCCTGCAGCGCCGGATGCGATTCACGGGCGCGTCGATCGGAAATCGCCCACGGCAGCCAGCGTTCGCCGCTGGCGCTGCCGAAAACCGCCTGAATATACGGGCTATAGCTATCGATATCCGCCACCATGACGATAATATCGCGCGGCGTGAGCTCGGGGTTCTCTTCGAGCATCGCCAGCAGCCGATCGTGTAGCACCTCAACTTCTCGCTGTGGGCTATGACAAACATGAATCGTCAGGCTGCGATCGTCCGCTGCCAATGGCCGCTTGCTGCCGCTATTGGCAAACTCTTCGGCGCTGCGCCCGGCCACGGCTTCATTGCGCAGTTCGAGAATGTCCGCCTGAAGATTATGCAGCAGGTTATCCGGCACAATATCGACAAAAGCGTCCAGCTCTTCATAGCGTTCAAGACCCGCCAGCAGGTAGATATAGTCGCGCCCCAGCTTGCCCCAGGAGGCCAGTAGCGGGTTGCCGACATCCTGCTCACCGGCGTCGTTGAACAACCCTGGCGCCTGTTCCGTATCGCGGAACAGTGGCAGCTCTCGCGCCGTTTCGCGGTGGTGGCGCCGCTGGCGGGACAGCAGTTTGGCCAGAAATGCCGGATCTTTGATGTCGCCCCAGTAGTAGCGGCACGGGTTAGTGAAGAGGACATATACATCAACATGTTTACCCAGCGCCTGGAGCGCCTGCAGATACACCGGCGGCAGCGCCGATATTCCGCAAATAAAGACCCGCGATGGCAGCCCGGCGGGCGGCTGTTCGGCGTCTTCAAGCGCGCTGATAAAACGTTGGTACAAGTTGGCGCGATGCCACAGCGGCTGGCCCAGCTCAGCGGTATATTCCACCAGCGCTTTCCACAGCGGCGCCTGCCACTCCTGCGCCTCTCCCAGCCCGTCAACGCGCTGGTCAGCCTCCCAGCGCATCAGCCACTCCGGGCGATAAACCAGATACTGGTCGTAGAGATCCGCCACTCTGGCGGCCAGCTGAAACAGTTTACGCTTGTCGCTATCGTCATGCAGGTAGTGGCGCAGTAGCGTAAAAGATTCATCATTAAGCCGCTCTGGCAACAGAGTCATAAGTTTCCAGCTCATGCTTTGCTTGCTGAACGCGCTTTCTCCGGGAATATCTTTCAGCACCCGCACGAACATGTCCCAGATAAAACTGGCGGGTAGCGGGAACTCAATGTTGGCCGCAATCCCGAAGCGCTTCGCCAGCGTCATCTGCAGCCACTGCGCCATCCCGGTACTCTGTACCAGCACCATTTCCGGCATAAAAGGGTCATCCAGCCGCTGGCGCTCGACGATAAACTCCATCAAGGCTTCAAGCACATCCAGACGGTTTGAGTGGTACACCCTTAACATATTCGCTCCTGGCTACTGACTGACCGGGCAATGGAGCCGGGTCATCTGCGCCCGCCTGGATGCGGGCATCGTGATCGTTACCGTGATGCTGACACATCTTTGCATCGATGTCTGCATACGGGATATCTGGTGGTCCCCGGCAATCGCCGGAGGGCTAAGCTGACCAAATCGCCATGCATCGCGCCACAGCTCTCGGTACTGGTTGAGCTGTATAGAACTGCTGGCCAGCCCGCGCTGATAGCCCGCCAGCGCGGTCACGGTCATTATCAGCAGAACCAGCGCCAGCAGCGTTTCCGGCAGGCTAAACCCTCTCTGCCGGCTCAGGGCATCTGGCATAGGCTCGCCTCCTTTAGCGGGCAAAAATCGCTCCAGCCGTGGGGTGAAAAATGGACGCGGTTTTGTTCCACAGCGCCCGACTGCCACAGCAGCATTCTGCCACCGCCGCTGCTGCCAATGAGCAATACCGAGGCGTCGCTGAAGATCCTCAGACAGGCGCGCCAGTCGAGTGCAGTCTTCTGCTGGCAGCTAACCGCTTCTTGCAACGGCCAGGTCAGCGTTTTTCCCCACTGCAGCGCGGAATGCGCATCAGCAGCGTCGCGAAGCGCCCGCGTTTCGCTGGCCGTCTGCACTAACAGCGAACGCTGCTGCTGGTGCAGCCCCTGGAGTAACAGTGTGCCAAGCGCTAAAAGCAGTAGCACCATCAGCAGCGAAGAGAGACCGCGCTGGCGATTCACAGGTTATACCCCGTTACGCCATATTCCGCTCGCGCGCGGATTTGCGGGTCGGCAACGGAATGCGCCGCCAGCGTTATCGACAACTCAGGCGAAAAATCCGTCTTATTCTGCCGGGTAACCTGAAAAACGGTGACCTGAATCGCCGCTGGATTGGTCATTTTCTCCCAGCCCTTGCCGCTACACTCCTCCGCCCCTCTCAGGGTTTCCAGCGCCCCGTCGCGCAGGCGAAATCCGGTAGTATCAGATTCTGATGACGGAGAGCGATTCCAGACGCCATCGTTGTTGCCATCCCAACGAACAAGCAGGCAATCGCCGCTCTCTGCGATATACAGCGGTTGCCCGCTACAGCGGCCACGGCAATAACCTGCGCGCTGCAGATGCTTCGCTACGGTGTAGATTCGCTGCCATAGTTCATTTTCCAGCGCCTGCTGCCGGGTCTGGCGAAGCGCGGCCCACTGCAGCGCCGGGAGAAAACGCGCGCTGCCGAGCAATAGCACGGAGCTAATAGCCATCGCGATCAGCGTTTCCGGCAGCGAAAAGCCGCGACGTTTTACAGACATGATGCCGTCTCCTCGCCGCGGCACAGGCGGATTCGCCCCCAGTTGGAAACGATAATATTCCAGCCGCCCGCCGCGCTTTGCAGGCGGATATGTCCCGCCCAGGCGGTATTTCGCAGGCCGTAAAATCCTAGCCCCGGCGTCATCGCGCTGAGCGAAACCTCCGGCCATAGCGGCTGCAGCGTGAAAGCGTGGCTGACGCTACAGTCGTTCGTCGATCCGCTGACGCTCAGGCACCAGCCCTCCGCGCTTCGGTCGACGCTTAATACCCTGTCGCGGTTGTGCCAGTTGGCGTCATCGCGTAGCAGCACCAGATAATCGCGAACCTGGCAGGCGGTTTGCCACAGACGCTGCTGCTGTTGCCAGCTCTGCCAGCCATAAAGTCCGCTGGCGCCAAGAATGACGACGACGACCATGGTGACCAGGGTTTCAATCAGGGTATAGCCATGTTCTCTGTTCATGGCCCGAGTATGCGTAGCATTAAGGCTTTATACGAACGGGAAAATGGCGCTTTGCGTCGCGCCTCGGAGAGTATTCAAGGCGTTGCAACGAATTACAAAAGTACAGGAAATCTGCTCGCAAAAAATCCGTACGACCAGCGGCTTACAGCCGCGGCTCGGCCGGGCTGGCGCATAAAAAAACGGCGCTCGCAGGCGCCGGTTTTCATCATGACTTCGGGGTTAAATCGCGACCGGCGCTTTAATCCCCGGATGCGGATCGTACCCTTCGATTTCGAAGTCTTCAAAGCGGTAGTCGAAAATCGACGCTGGCTTGCGTTTGATCACCAGCTTCGGCAGCGCCCGCGGTTCGCGGCTTAGCTGCAGGTGCGTCTGCTCCATGTGGTTGCTGTACAGGTGCGTGTCGCCGCCGGTCCAGACAAAATCGCCCACTTCGAGGTCGCACTGCTGGGCTACCATATGCACCAGCAGCGCGTAGCTGGCGATATTGAACGGCAGGCCGAGGAACACGTCGCAAGAGCGCTGATAGAGCTGGCAGGAGAGCTTGCCGTCGGCGACATAGAACTGGAAGAACGCATGGCACGGCGCCAGCGCCATTTTGTTCAGTTCGCCGACGTTCCAGGCCGAGACGATAATCCGACGAGAGTCGGGATCGTTTTTCAGCTGTTCCATCACCGTGCTAATCTGGTCGATGTGACGGCCGTCCGGCGCGGGCCAGGAACGCCACTGCTTGCCATAAACCGGACCCAAGTCGCCGTTTTCATCCGCCCATTCATCCCAGATAGTGACGTTGTTTTCGTGCAGATACGCGACGTTGGTGTCACCCTTCAGGAACCACAGCAGTTCATGGATGATGGAGCGTAAATGACAGCGCTTGGTCGTCACCAACGGGAATCCTTCCTGCAGGTTAAAACGCATCTGGTGGCCGAAAATAGAGACGGTGCCGGTACCGGTGCGGTCATTTTTTTGCGTGCCCTCGTCGAGCACTTTCTGCATCAAATCAAGATACTGTTTCATGGTTCCTCAAGAATTTTGTTGCTGCGGACGAGAACGGTACGCCCAGACCATCATTATGATACCCGCAAGCACCATCGGAATCGAAAGAATCTGCCCCATGCTGATGTACTGTACCCAGCCGCCGGTAAACTGCGCATCAGGCTGGCGGAAGAATTCCACGATGATGCGGAACAAGCCATAGCCGATAAGGAACAGCCCGGAAACCGAACCGGCCGGACGCGGCTTACGGATAAAGAGGTTCAGGATCAGGAACAGCACCACACCTTCCAGCGCCAGTTCATAGAGCTGCGAAGCATGACGCGGCAGCGCGCCGTAGGTATCGAACAGCGATTGCCACTCCGGATGCGATGGCAGCAGCGCCAGATCTTCCGCCCGAGAGCCGGGGAAAATCATGCTGTAGTGGAAGTTCGGATCGACGCGCCCCCACAGTTCACCGTTGATAAAGTTACCCAGACGCCCGGCGCCGAGGCCAAACGGAATCAGCGGCGCAATGAAGTCAGAAACCTGGAAGAAGGTACGCTTGGTGCGTTTGGCGAAAATGATCATCACCAGAATCACGCCGATCAGGCCGCCGTGGAAGGACATACCGCCGTCCCAGACGCGGAACAGATAGAGCGGATCGTCGAGGAACACCGGCAGGTTGTAGAAGAAGACATAGCCAAGACGCCCGCCGAGGAAAACCCCAAGGAAGCCGGCGTACAGCAGGTTTTCAACTTCGTTTTTTGTCCAACCGCTGCCTGGACGATTGGCCCGACGGGTGGCCAACCACATCGCAAAAACAAACCCAACCAGGTACATCAGGCCGTACCAGTGGAGGGAGACCGGTCCAATGGAAAAAATTACCGGATCAAACTCCGGAAAATGCAGGTAGCCACTATTCATCTGTCACCATAAAGACTTGTTATTCCGCCGAAAGTGGACAGCGGGGATCGTTCACGCGCGTCAGAAACGGGCGCTCCAAAGGCTGCGAATGATAGCATAAGCGCCAGGGGCGATCCCCGTTGGACATGTAAAAGATATGTATACGAATGCGAATTCGCGGCTGAGCATTCCCGGAGGCGGCGCGCTGCGCCTGTCCGGGCTACCCAACCCTCAGGCCGCTCGAACCTCGTCAGCGTTGTCCCGGGCCACGGCTAACGCCTTACCCGGGCTACAAATTCTTGAACCGTAGCCCGCGCTAACGGCCGCCGCGAATCAGGCCGCCGAGTCCTCGTCGTTCCATAAATGCCGCGACCTGATGGCGCACTTCGGCGGTCATCTGCGCTTCCAGGCTTCGCTGTGAAAGCTCCTGAGCTTCATTGATATCGATGCGCCGCAGCAGGTACTTCACTCTCGCCACCGAACGGCCGTTCATCGACAGATGACGATAACCCATGCCAATCAGGATCGTCACGCACATCGGATCGCCCGCCATTTCTCCGCACAGGCGCAGATCGATACCAAAACGCTCGGCGTCGCGGGCGATCATCGCCAGCGCCCGCAGAACCCCAGGATGCAGGCTGTCATACATACTGGCGACCCGGGTATTATTGCGATCCACCGCCAGAATGTACTGGGTCAGATCGTTGGTGCCGACGGAAATAAAATCGACGCGGTTCGCCAGCTGCGGCAGCATAAAGACCATCGACGGCACTTCCAGCATCACGCCAAGACGCGGGCGGGGAATGGCGTAGCCGATCATCTCTTCCACTTCGCGGCTGGCGCGATCGATCAGGCGACGAGCCTCATCCACTTCATCGAGGCTGGTAACCATCGGCAGCAGGATGCTGAGGTTTCCGGTCGCCGCGTTGGCGCGCAGCATCGCGCGGACCTGAACCAGAAAGATCTCCGGCTGATCGAGCGTGATCCGAATCCCACGCCAGCCAAGGCACGGGTTCTCTTCGCTGATCGGCATGTACGGCAGCTGTTTGTCCGCGCCGATGTCCAGCGTGCGCAGCGTCACCGATTTATCGTTGAACATCTGCAGCATGCCCTGATATTGGGCAACCTGCTCCTCTTCAGAGGGGAAGCCGCTTTGCAGCATAAAGGGGATTTCGGTACGGTAAAGTCCAATCCCGTCGACGAAGTTGCCGAGCTTTTCTTCATGCTCGGGGCTCAGGCCCGCGTTGAGCATCACTTTTACCCGCTCGCCGCTTTTCAGTTCCGAAGCGCGTTCAAGATCGTCCTCAGCCAGGCGGCTAAGCTCGTTTTCTTCGCTGATCAGGCGCTGATACTCTTGCAGCAGCACCGGCTCCGGGTCGACCAGCAGCTCGCCGCGATAGCCATCGACAATCAGCGTATGGCCGTGCAGCAACGAAGGCTGGATATCCGCCCCCATCACCGTCGGAATGCCCAACGCGCGGACCATAATCGCGGCATGGGAGTTCGCCGCGCCATCACGCACCACCACGCCGGCTAAACGATCCTGAGGAACCTCCGCTAAGGTGGTGGCCGACAGTTCATCCGCCACCAGCACGATGCGCTCCGGCCAGGTATTTGGCCCCTGAATACTGTCGTCGAGATGGAAAAGCAGCCGCTGGCCCAGCGTGCGCAGATCGCCCGCGCGCTCTTTCAGATAGCCATCGCTGAGCGCGGCAAACTGTTCGGCGAATTTCTCGATGATCTTCTTCACCGCCCATTCGGCCACCGCGCCTTTATCCACTTCGGCAAACAGCTCGCGGCGCAGGCGCGCGTCAGAGAGCAGGTGTGAATAGAGGTCAAAAATGGCCGCCGTCTCTTTCTGCGCACCGGCAGAGTAGCGTTTGCTGTAGCGGCGAAACTCATTCGCCGCCTCTTCCAGCGCGCCGGTCAGCCGCTCGCGCTCGGAAGCGGTATCGAGGGTTGAGGCTTCATAAACCTGCTCCATCAGCGGCAGGCTGACGTCCATCCAGCCTTCGGCAATTGCTACGCCGGACGATGCGGGCAGCGCGCGGATGCGGGTCTGACGATACTGACCAAATAGCGCGTTTAGCTGGGACTGGGAGAGAATGCCGGCGATTTGCGTGGCCAGCGTGACAAGAAAAGACTCTTCGCTTTCGTCAAACTGGCGCAGCTCGCGCTGCTGTACCACCAGCACGCCGAGCAGCTGACGCCGCTGGATAATCGGCACCCCGAGGAAAGCGCGAAAGCGGCCCTCTTTTACGGCAGGAATATATTTAAAGCTGGGGTGCTTTTGCGCGTCGGCGAGGTTGATGGGTTCCGCCAGGCGGCCGACCAGGCCGACCAGGCCTTCATCAAAAGCAAGCGCAACGATGCGCCCGCGGGGCTTTTTCAACCCGCGCGTCGCCATCAGGTAATAACAGCGTCGGTCATGATCAGCCAGATAAACCGAACAAACTTCCGTCTCCATCGCAGCGCAGATATCGGTTACCAGGATATCCAGCGCCTCGTTTAAACGTGGCGCACTCGCGACCTTCTCGACTATTTCTCGCAACCGAGTGAGCATAATGTGCGTGGCTTAACCTCTTTTACGTCGATATGCAGGCGCGCTTTGCGGCTTAGGCGTGTTTTCCGCCAGCGCCATTGTGACGCTGGCAAACTCTTTCATCACCCTGCGGTATACGTCGCGCTTAAACGACACCACCTGACGCACCGGGTACCAGTAGCTTACCCATCGCCAGCCATCAAACTCAGGTGTACTGCTGGTTTGCATATTGACATCTGCATCACTGCCTATCAATTGCAGGAGAAACCACTTCTGTTTCTGGCCGATACATACCGGCTTTGTGTCCCAACGCACCAAACGTTTAGGCAATTTGTAACGCAACCAGTTACGGGTTGAAGCGAGGATCCGCACATCTTTGCGGCTAAGCCCGACTTCTTCGAACAATTCCCGATACATCGCCTGCTCTGCTGATTCTCCTGGATTTATGCCCCCTTGCGGGAACTGCCACGAGTGCTGACCATAGCGCCTGGCCCACATAACCTGGCCCTGGCGATTACAGATTACAATACCGACATTTGGGCGGTAGCCATCGTCATCAATCACCGGACTACCTCAAAATAAGCTTCAATGTGAATGATTGTTTCACACTCGCTGGAAACGGTAAACCACTCTGTGAGGGCGATGAGATCGAATAACATTTGAATAACTCACAGTAATACCCGGAGTTATAAACAGCGAAAGCCATACCCGGACGATTTTATTCACTTTTTCTGTGGATAGAGTTGTGAAGAAGTACGGAATTAACCAGGGAAAACCCGGAATCATCCGAACGGCGTAGTCATAACCCTCGATAATAATGACCTAATTTTCATTAAGTTAGCATGGTAAAATTTCATAATTCACTGCATAACGTGACAATCATCACATAAGCGATCCCGGAACTGATGAAAGATCGAGCAATGTTGGTTTTATCCACAGATTACGCAAGCGCTCTGGGCATATTTTGTCTAAAAACTCGATTTTCCTCTCACGTCAAGGCTGTAAATGGAAACAGTAGTGGGGCTTTTCCCCAGTTATCCCATTTTTCTGTGGATAACATGGTGTAAGATCCTGTTCATTGTCGGTGACCAGTTCTGGAAAACCCGGTTTTACAAATTTCATCGCGGCAAAAAATCGCAAAAAAAGCTATATGAATCATCAAATTGTCATACTTACCCAAGAAAAGGTAAACTCTATCCACAACGGATGAAATTACCGCTCATTTTTTAGCCAGAGGTTTTACGTTATGTCGACCATCGCGCCGCTGTTATCCCCCCCGCAAAGCCAGGCGCAGCTGCTGGCCCAGGCGCAGCAGCTGGCAGGCTATTCGCTGGGAGAGCTGGCGATGCTTGCCGGAATTCCCATTCCGCGCGATTTAAAACGTGATAAAGGCTGGATCGGTATTCTGCTGGAAATATGGCTGGGGGCGAGCGCAGGCAGCAAGCCGGAGCAGGATTTCGCCGCCCTCGGCGTTGAACTGAAAACGATTCCCATCGATGCTTTTGGCCGGCCGCTGGAAACCACCTTCGTCTGCGTCGCGCCGCTAACCGGCAACAGCGGCGTTACCTGGGAGAGCAGCCACGTACGTCACAAGCTTAAGCGCGTGCTGTGGGTACCGGTAGAGGGCGATCGCGCGATCCCTTTAGCCGACCGCCGCGTTGGCGCTCCGCTGCTGTGGAGCCCCAGCGAAGAAGAAGAGCGACAGCTACGTATGGATTGGGAAGAGCTGATGGACCTGATCGTCCTTGGCCAGGTCGAACGTATCACCGCTCGCCACGGCGAAGTTCTGCAGCTGCGCCCGAAAGCGGCCAACAGCAAAGCGCTGACCGAGGCCGTAGGCGCCCGCGGCGAACCGATCCTCACCTTACCGCGCGGTTTCTATCTGAAGAAAAATTTTACCGCCGCCCTGCTCGCCCGCCATTTTCTTCTTTACCCTAAATAAATCGGCTTGCTTCACGGCGGTCATTAAACGCCTGCCGAAGCGTAGAAACCTTACGCGACCTGGGTCAGCGCAATCGGCTAACAATAAGGTAAACCAAAGCTGAACGGCCTGGATGATGATTAATTTTTTGTTCTGCCATGACGGTTGCATATAATTGCTTCTTTCTATTTTGCAGGACTTTGAACGATGTTATTTGCATGGGTAACCGATCCTAACGCCTGGCTGGCGCTTGGTACGCTGACGCTGCTGGAGATAGTGCTCGGGATCGATAATATTATTTTCCTCTCTCTGGTGGTCGCTAAGCTGCCCACGGCACAACGGGCACATGCCCGCCGCATTGGGCTGATGGGCGCGATGATCATGCGTCTGGCGCTGCTGGCGTCAATCGCATGGGTCGTCAAGCTCACTAACCCTCTCTTTACCGTATTAGGTCAGGAGATCTCTTTTCGCGATCTGATCCTGCTGCTCGGCGGGCTGTTTCTGATCTGGAAAGCGAGTAAAGAGATCCACGAATCCATCGAAGGCGAAGAAGAAGGGCTGAAAACCAACGTCCATTCATTTATGGGCGCTATCGTGCAGATTATGCTGCTGGATATTATTTTCAGCCTCGATTCGGTCATTACCGCCGTTGGGCTGTCGGATCATCTGTTTATAATGATGGCGGCAGTAGTTATCGCGGTGCTGGTGATGATGGTTGCCGCCCGCTCGATAGGCGATTTTGTCAATCGCCACCCTTCGGTAAAAATGCTCGCGCTGTCGTTTTTGATCCTTGTCGGCTTTACGCTGATGCTCGAAAGTTTCGACGTGCACGTGCCGAAAGGTTACATCTATTTCGCCATGTTCTTCTCGATTGCGGTTGAGAGCCTCAACCTGCTGCGAAATAAAAAAAATCCGCTGTAGAGCGCTAAAATGCAGCCCTGAAACGGGCTGCAATCTTTTTTTAAGACTTAACTGCTTTTTATGTCTCACAAATCAGGCTATTAATATACTGGTACGAGGTGCGGCTATAATAGGGGTGATAACGATGAAAAAATGGGCAGTATTGATTTCCGCCGTAGGACTGGCGTTCTCGGTTTCAGGTTGCAGCAGCGATTACGTCATGGCAACCAAAGATGGTCGCATGATTCTGACTGACGGCAAACCCGCTATAGACGACGATACCGGCCTTATCAGCTACGAAGATCAGCAGGGTAATAAAATGCAGATCAATCGTGATGACGTTTCGCAGATTATTAAACGTTAAGACTCGCCGCTACGCAGCGATGGCTCCTTTATCGCTCGCCTGAGCAGGTTTCAATATTCTTCAGCATTAAAATAAAAGTCGGGATACACCTGATCTGTCCGCGAGGATTCGTCAGGCCTGATTCCGCCAGCCCGGCTTTTTTGATTTTTTTACTTCCCCTTTTTCTTCCCCTCTGCCATTTTTATATTCCTTTGTCGGGGAACGCCTGACCTTGTTGATAAAAAAAGGAAGCCGGCTATGCAGTATCACCGTATCCCACACAGTTCTCTTGAAATCAGCACGCTGGGGCTGGGCACAATGACGTTTGGTGAGCAGAATAGCGAGGCGGACGCCCATGAGCAGCTCGATTACGCCGTGAGCCAGGGCATAAACCTGATCGATGTCGCTGAAATGTATCCCGTCCCGCCGCGCCCGGAAACCCAGGGTCTGACGGAAACCTACGTCGGTAACTGGCTGGCGAAGCGCGGTAACCGCGAGAAGCTGGTTATCGCCTCTAAAGTCAGCGGCCCTGCCCGCAATAACGACAGCAGCATCCGTCCTGACCACAAGCTGGATCGTAAAAATATCCGCGAGGCGCTTCACGACAGCCTGAAGCGCCTGCAGACCGATTATCTCGATCTCTATCAGGTACACTGGCCGCAGCGCCCAACCAACTGTTTCGGCAAACTGGGCTACACCTGGGCCGATTCCGCGCCGGTCGTCACTCTCCTGGATACGCTGGATGCTCTGGCTGAATTCCAGCGTGCCGGCAAAATTCGCTATATCGGCGTATCCAACGAAACAGCATTTGGCGTCATGCGTTACCTTCATCTTGCGGATAAACACGACCTGCCGCGCATTGTGACGATCCAGAACCCGTACAGCCTGGTGAACCGCAGCTATGAAGTGGGCCTGGCGGAAGTTAGCCAGTACGAAGGCGTTGAACTGCTGGCCTATTCCTGCCTCGCGTTCGGTACGCTGACCGGGAAGTACCTCAATGGCGCAAAACCGGACGGCGCGCGCAATACGCTGTTCAGCCGTTTTACGCGCTATAGCGGCGAGCAAACGCAAAAAGCGGTGGCGGCCTATGTCGATATCGCAAAGCGGCATAACCTTGACCCGGCACAAATGGCGCTGGCCTTCGTGCGTCGTCAGCCGTTTGTCGCCAGTACCCTGCTGGGCGCGACGACCATGGAACAGCTGAAAACCAACGTCGAAAGCCTCCATCTGGAGCTGAGCGCAGAGGTGTTAGCGGAGATTGAAGCGGTGCATCAGGTCTATACCTACCCGGCACCGTAAGGCCGTAAAAGCTCCCGGATTGCGGCTGACGCCTTATCCGGGCTACAGCGTCACCGCATAGGCGGAACGGTAGCCTGGCTAAGCGCAGCGCGAGCCGGGGATGTTATTTGCGCTGTCCCCAGCTCCACAGGGCGGTAATTGCCAGCGCGAACACTACGCCAAAACCCATCCCCACGCCGACCACCGGAATGCCGATGCTCACCGCCAGCGAATAGAGCCCCAGCATCAGCAGCATCGCCACGTTTTCGCCCAGGTTCTGCACCGCGATAGCGTTGCCCGCGCCGACCGTATGCTTGCCGCGCTCCTGGAGCAGCGCATTGAGCGGCACGATAAAGAAGCCGCCAAACGCGCCGAGCAGCAGCAGCAGAGCAAACGCCGGCAGCAGCGCCTGCTGAATGGCGAAAAAGATGACCGCCACGCCAATTAATATCCCGGCAGGCATACAGCGCGACACCGTTTCCAACGTCACCAGCTTCGCCGCCGCGCCAGCTCCCAGCACGATCCCCACCGCCACCATCGCGTTAAGGTAGGTCGGCATCGCGTTGCTGGTAATGCCCAGCGCTACCGGGACCCACAGCACCAGCAGAAAGCGCAGCGTCACGCCCGCTCCCCAGAACAAGCTGGTGCCGACTAATGAAAAGCGGGTTTCGCCGTTGCGCCATAGGGTCGTACAGGCGCTGAAAAAGCTGTGGGTCATCGGCCTGAAGCGCCAGGATTGCCCCGGACGCGCCGCGGGCAACTTCGGGATCCACAGGTTGGCAACGACCGCCCCGGCGTACACCACCGCGCAGACGCTGAGCGCCGCCACAACGTGCCAGTCGGCGAGAATACCGCCCGCCATCGAGCCGAGCAGGATCGCCGCAATGGTGGATGACTCCATCAGGCCATTCGCTTTCACTAACTTATCGCCGGTGGTCAGCTCGCCAAGGATGCCGTATTTAGCCGGAGAATAAGCGGCGGCGCCGATACCGACCAGGGTATAGCCGAGAAACGGATTCACGCCGAAGCAGATGCAGCCCGCGCCGATAAGCTTCAGGCCGTTGGCTACCATCATCACTCGTCCCTTAGCGAAGCTATCGGCAAATTGCCCGACAAACGGCGCAAAAAGAATGTAAGCGCCCACAAACAACATCTGTAATACCGGCTGGCTCCACTCCGGGTAGGACAGCTGCTTCATCAGCGCCAGGGTAGCGAACAGCAGCGCGTTGTCGCCGAATGCTGAGAGAAACTGGGCGCAGATAACCGCTATCATTCCTTTCGAGTACAGCGAATTGTTAGTGTGTACTGACTCACTCATCCGAATCTTCCGTCCGATCAACCATACTTTTAAGAGTGACAAAGTCCGGCTTGCCGCTGCCCAATACCGGGAGCTGTTTCAGCCAGCGAATGTCGCGCGGTACCGCCAGCTCCGGTACGCCGTGTTCGCGGGCATAGCGCAGCAGTTTTTCACGATTCAGTTCATTATCGGTGGTAAACAGCACCAGCGCCTCGCCTTTGCTGGCGTCCTGTTTAATCGCCGTGGCGTGCATTTTGTCCGGCGAAACCGCCAGCGCCACCTGCTCGACCATCTCCAGTGACACCATCTCGCCGGCGATTTTGGCAAAGCGCTTCGCGCGGCCCTGTATCCGCACGTAGCCCTGCTCGTCAAAGCTGACGATATCTCCGGTGTCGTACCAGCCGTTTTCCACTTCTCCGTGCTGATTCTCCGCCGCGGGCGCTTCCAGTACGCCCGGATTTTCCACCCGCAGATAGCCGTTCATGATGTTCGGCCCTTTAAGCTGCAGCCGGCCTCCCTCTTCAATTCCGGGCATCGCCAACAAACGCGCATCCATTCCAGGCAGAATTCGGCCAACGGTGCCCACTTTTGCCGCCATCGGCACGTTAATCGACACCACCGGCGCGCATTCGGTGACGCCGTAGCCTTCAAGAATGCGCAGACCAAACTTGTCCTGCCAGATCTGCTTCGTGCTCTCCTGCAGCTTCTCTGCGCCGGCGACAACGTAACGCAGGCGATAGAAATCATAGGGATTTGCAAAGCGAGCGTAGTTGCCGAGGAAGGTGGAGGTGCCGAACAGCACGGTACAGTTACGGTCATATACCAGTTCCGGCACCACGCGGTAGTGTAACGGACTGGGATAGAGGAAGACTTCCGCGCCGGTAAACAGCGGGGTCAGCAGGCCGACCGTCAGGCCAAAGGAGTGGAACAGCGGCAACGCCGACATAAAGCGGTCGTTAGCGGTAAAGTCGGCAATTGTTTTAATCTGTTCGACGTTGGCCAGCAGGCTCTTGTGGCTATGTACCACTCCTTTCGGATTGCCTTCCGAGCCGGAGGTAAACAGGATCATCGCCGCATCTTCCGGCTCCTGCTTCACCTGCGCCAGCTTCGGCATCAGCAGATGGCCAAAAATCCACAGCTTATCGGCGGCGGTAACGTCGCCTTTTAAATCTTCGAGAAACACCCAGCGTACCTGAGTCAACTGCTCCGGCAGGTGCCAGAGCTTGCCTTTATCGAGAAAGGTGCGTGAGGTAAAGATGGTTTTGATTTCCGCCGCGGTAATGGCGCTGCTCAGGCCTTTCACTCCGGCGGTATAGTTCATCATCGCCGGGATGCGTCCACGGGCGATCGCGCCGAAAATCACCGCCGCGCTAATTCCTGCATTCGGCAGCATCAGGCCGATTTTTTCCCCCTGAGCGCTGTATTTTTCCAGAATACGCGCCACGAACAGGGTTTTGGTCAGCAGCTTGCGGTAGGTGTCCGGCTGAAAGTTGATATCTTCCACGCAGTTTTTACGCGCGCCGAAGCGGTCCTGGGCCGCCAGCAGCGACTCGTACAGCGTTTCGCGCGGGCGCACCGCCATCCGCGCCTCCATCATGATCTGATGCAGCATCTCACCGGCAATTTTTCGCCGGTCGCGGGCGCGCGGCGCCTCGGGCATCGGCAAATGAGTCGGCGGCAGCAGGTGCAGCTGAATGCGCGGGAACAGGCGGCGTCTGACCAGCCCCTTCAGACGGCTAAAATGGGTTAATTCGGCGCCTTCGATTCTCAACGGCACTATGGTTGCCTGCGACTTCGCCGCCACAAAGGCCGCGCCGTCGTAAATCTTCATCAGCGAACCGCTCACCGAAATGCGCCCTTCCGGAAAAATCACCACCGGGCGCCCCTGCTCAATGAGGCGTACCAGATGCTTTATCGACATCGGTTTGGTGGGATCCAGCGGGACAAAATCAATCAGCGGCTTTAGCGCGCGCATAAACCAGCGCTCGCTAATCGAGGAATAGACCGCAAAGACCGGGCGCACCGGCAGGAAAAGCGCCAGCAGAACGCCGTCAATAAAAGAGACATGGTTTGGGGTGATCAGTACCTTTTGCTGGTACAGCGCCTGCGTGTCACCGGTAAGCCTTACCCGATACAATCCTTTGAATAGCAGTCTAAAAAATCCCAAAAGCATAACAACTCCGTTTGACCGGTTAATCAGTCAAAGCAGGTTACACGAGAAGCGGCGGGAAATGCAGTGTGGGGAGCGGAATTCAGGACAAAAAAAACCTGCGCATCCGCGCAGGTCGGTGCAAGATAATCAGTACGAAGAGCGTACGTAAAAAACTCACCAATCAATACCTCTGGGATCCTGATTGTCTCGTTTTTTCCTCCGCCGGTGCCAGCCATAAAACGCAAGGGAATAAGCCTAAGTGCAACCAGTTATTGCTATTTTCGCTAACTGTAACAACGGCAGCGGCAGGCAAAAAAAAACCTGCGCATCTGCGCAGGCTGGTGTAATTAGAGTGGTCAACCTGAAGTCGACTCCACCTATCAATACCTCTGGGATAGCCAGAGTATCAATGCACTGAATGGGTTAACCAGCGAACATTCGCAACAGCTAATCGCAAAGTGTAAGCAAAGGTGTGAATTATCGTTTCCCGGTATCATTCTCCGTTCCCCTGTGGGTAACTATTTCACCGGCAACGCTACTCTGCGTCACAATTGCATTAACCTGAAACGACCAGGCCTTGAATATGCCGCGCTTTCCCGTACCATAACCGGTATGTAAACGCTTACCCTAAAAAAGGTCTGGTATGGCGACCATTAAGGATGTAGCCCGACTCGCAGGCGTTTCTGTCGCTACCGTCTCCCGCGTGATTAACAATTCACCGAAAGCCAGTGAAGCCTCGCGCCAGTCAGTAGGCGCGGCGATGGAAACGCTAAATTATCACCCTAACGCCAACGCCCGCGCGCTGGCGCAGCAGTCAACGGAAACCGTCGGCCTGGTGGTGGGTGATGTCTCCGACCCCTTCTTCGGCGCGATGGTCAAAGCCGTCGAGCAGGTTGCCTACAATACCGGCAATTTTTTGCTGATCGGCAACGGCTATCACAGCCTTCACAAAGAGCGTCAGGCGATTGAACAGCTGATCCGCCACCGCTGCGCTGCGCTGGTGGTTCATGCCAAAATTATCCCCGACGACGAGCTGGCCTCGCTGATGAAGCAAATCCCCGGCATGGTGCTGATTAACCGCATCCTGCCCGGCTTCGAGCAGCGCTGCGTGGCGCTGGATGACCGCTACGGCGCGTGGCTCGCTACCCGCCACCTGATTCAGCAGGGGCACACCCGTATCGGCTATCTCTGCTCAAACCACGCCATTTCCGATGCCGAAGATCGGCTGCAGGGCTACTATTCGGCGTTAAAAGAGAGCAACCTGCCGTGCAACGATCGGCTGGTGACCTTTGCCGAACCCGATGAGAGCGGCGGCGAACTGGCTATGACCGAGCTGCTGGGCCGCGGCAGAAATTTTACCGCCGTCGCCTGCTATAACGACTCAATGGCCGCCGGCGCGATGGGCGTACTGAACGATAACGGGATTGATGTGCCGCGCGAGATTTCGCTGATTGGTTTTGATGACGTGCTGATTTCACGCTACGTGCGGCCGCGGCTGACTACCGTGCGCTATCCGATTATCACCATGGCGACTCAGGCCGCTGAGCTGGCATTAGCGCTGGCGGAACATCGGCCTCCGCCGGAGATAACGCATCTTTTCAGCCCTACGCTGGTCCGCCGTCACTCGGTGATTGCGCCTCTCGATAGCGACAAATCGTAGCGGTATAAACTGACGGCGGCGGCCGGATAATCCAGGCCTTCGCCGATGTACTGCCAGCCGAAACGTTCATAAAAATCGCGGCAGGCGGAGTAGAGAAACAGCTCGCCATAGCCCTGCTTTCGGGCATAGTCGATAACGTGCTGCTGTAGTTTCCCGGCCAGCCCCTGCCCGCGCGCTTCAGGGGCCACGTAGAGCGCCGCCATCCATGGATAAAGGTCCTGACGGCTGATTAAATCGCAGCGCCACAGGCCGACGGTGCCTAACAGCGTCTCCCCCTCAGCGGCAATAAAGGTCATCGGCAGCGCCCCCGGCGTCTGGCTATGCCCGACAATACTGGCGAAGAACGCCTGCGGCAGCGTTTCACCGCCAAAAGCCCGCCATAGCCATTCCGTCACGCGTGAAGCGTGCTGCGGCGCGGCGTAGAGGGGTTGGATCATCACACCAGCTTTCCCTGAAAAATAGGCACCGATTCAAAGAGGTAGCCATCAAAGTCCGGCGCGTCTTCATCGGACAGCTCCAGCAGACTGTTTTTAACGTTTTCGAGATGCTGCCACATAGCCTGCCAGGCCCCCATCACATCGCGACGACGCAGGGCGGCGAGAAGCGTTTGCCGATCGCCGAGCCACTTCAGGCGATACGCCCGGCTGGCAATGTGCACGTTGAACTGCTGCCACAGCGGGCTGCTGTCCATCTGCAGCCAGATGCGCTCGACCGTCGCCAGCAGCATCTGATTTTGCGTCGCGCCGGCCAGCACCAGGTGAAACAGCCGGGCGTTGTCCTGGCTGGTATCGTTAGCGGCAATGGCCCGCTGCTCCTGCTCGATAATGCGCTTCAGGTTATCGATATCGGCGCGGGTGGCCATTTTGGCGGCAAAGGCGGCGATGTTGCTCTCCAGCAGCTGGCGGGCCTGCAGGATTTCGAAGGGCCCGACGTCGCTGCTCAGCATCTGTTCTTCCTCACTATCGTCCTCGTGCGGGATGCGCATCACATACACCCCTGAGCCCTGGCGGATATCAACCGTCCCCTGCAGCTCCAGCATCAACAGCGCTTCACGGACGATGGTGCGGCTCACGCCGTAGGTTTCGGCGATATTGCGTTCCGGCGGCAGGCGCGACCCAATGGGATAGCGCCCCTGCGCAATCTGTGCGCGTAAATCATCACCTATTTCCTGGTAGGGTTTCTTTTCCGGCGCAATGATAGCCTTCTCCACAATATCACCTGTGCGTTATGAGCCTGCGAGTCAATATCGGCCGCTATCTTAGCAAAATTTCAGCCCGGCTAGCGCCACTCATCATCAATATCCAGCGTCAATTCGCGACTCTCGCCAAGCTTACGGAACCAGCTGGCGGAAGCCTTGGGCCGCCGGGCACGATTATTTTGCAGATCGATTTCAATCAGCCCGTAGCGGTTTTTAAAGGCGTTCATTGGCGAAACGTTATCGGTAAATGCCCATAGCATGTAACCCAGGCAGTTGGCTCCCGCTTCCCGCGCGCGCAGCGTCTGCCAAAGATGCTCGCTGATAAAACGGATCCGGTAGTCGTCGGCGATAGTGCCTTCGCTATTGCGAAACTGCCCTTCGTTTTCCACACCCATGCCGCTTTCCGCCACGAACCACGGAATATTGCGATAGTCCCGTTTGATCCACATCGCCATATCAAAAATGATTTGCGGATAAATTTCCCAGCCGCGGGAGTGATTCATCCGTCGTCCCGGTAGTTCAAAGGGCTCATAGTAGTAAGCCGGATGGAACGGCGTCTGCGGGTGCCAGGCGCGCGATGGCGCTTTAACGCGATGCGGATAGTAAAGGTTAATCCCCAGCTCATCGACGGTGTTTTCGCGGATAATCGCCAGCTCTTCCGCTCGATAATCCCATGCAACCTCGTGCTGTTCGAGCAGGGCCAGCAGCTCGGGCGGGTATTCGCCGTGGACCAGCGGGTCGAGAAAAATCCGGTTATAGAACAGATCGTAGCGCTCGGCGGCGCGCACGTCATGCGGCGCTGTTGAGCGCGGGTACGTTACCTCCGGGTTAAGAATGCAACCTACCGTGCCGCGATAGCCTTTCTCGCGGAACAGTTGGACCACTTTTGCCGTCGCCAGCACCTTGTGGTGGTTCCACTGCATCCAGGTGCCGGTATTCTGCTCGTAGGGCCAGCGCAGCGCGTCCAGGTAAACGCGGGTCTGCACGACGATCGGCTCATTGAAAGTAAACCAGCGCGTAACCTTGCGGTGATAGCGGGCGAAAACTTTCTCTGCATACTGCGTAAACAGCGCAACCACCTTTTTTGACGCCCAACCGCCGTACTGCTCCAGCAGATAGCCGGGGAGTTCATAGTGCTCAAGGCAGATCATCGGCTCGATGCCGTTGGCCAGCAGTTCATCGAACAACTGGTCGTAGTACGTCGCATAGGCTTCATCGACCGTGACGTTTTCATAATCGGTGAGAAAGCGCGACCAGTTTATCGACGTACGGTAGTGGGTGAGCCCGGCCAGCTTCATCAACTGCACATCTTCGCGGAAGCGGTTGATAAAATCCGTCGCCACAGCCGGACCGTAGCCGTTATGCCAGACGTGACGGTCGTTCTTGTACCAGAGATCGGGCCAGGAATCCTGACCCTCTTGCTTACCGCTCCAGCCCTCGGTTTGCCACGCCGAAGCGGCGGCGCCGAGGATAAAGTCGCGGGGAATGGTCATCTTTACTGTCGTCATGGTGTCCTCATGCATTTTCGCTGGCTTGCGCGTTGTCCGCCTGACGCTGGGCGTTTTCCGCGCGGCGGGAAGCAATTTTGACAAACGGCAGGTAGATAAGCACCGCGGTCAGGATGCAGATAAGCTGCGTCACCACCGCGCCCATCGAGCCCGCCGTTGACAGCCAGGCGTTGATCAGCGGCGGCGTGGTCCAGGGCACCATCACCACCGCTTTACCGGCAAAACCGGCGGCAGTCGCGAAGTAGCCGATGCTGCCGGTTACCAGCGGCGTAATAATAAAGGGGATCGCGAGGATCGGATTGAGCATGATCGGCATCCCGAAAATGACCGGTTCGTTGATATTGAACAGGCCCGGTCCAATCGACAGCTTGGCGATCTCTTTCATCTCTTTGCGTTTAGTGGCGATCATCACCGCAATCAGCAGACCAATCGTCAGTCCCGATCCGCCAATGCTCATATAGACATCCCAGAACGGCATGGTGATGATATTCGGCACTTCTTTGCCCTGCTCAAAGGCGCTCATATTGACGGTAATGGCTCCCAGCAGCAGCGGTTCGCGGATCGGTTTGATCATCTGATTACCGTGAATGCCGATAACCCAGAACAGCTGCGCGACAAACATCAGCAGCAGGATCCCCGGCAGGCTTTGCACCACCCGCTCCAGCGGCTGCTGCACCACCTGATAGACCGCGTCATACAGATACATGCCGGTCGCCTGATGAAAAATAAAGCCAAAGGTGGCAATCACCGTGGTGGTGATAATGGCCGGGATCAGCGCGGAAAATGATGCCGATACGTTGGGCGGCACGGTATCCGGCATCTTAATCTTCAGCCCCTTACGGCCCTCCAGCCAGCAGTAGATTTCCACCGACAGAATAGCGATAAACATGCCAAGGAACAGGCTGCGGGTATCGGAGAACTGGCGCAGCAGGACATCCTTCACTTCATGCATTTGCCCGTCGACCATCATCTCGACGGTGGTCGGCGTGACGCAGATAAAGCAGATCACCGCCAGCAGTCCGGGGAACAGGCTCTTAATGCCGTTAATCCGCCCCAGCTCAATGCCAATAAGGAACACCGCGCCAATATTGAGAAAGTTAAGGGTGGCGTAGTTGATCGCGCTGGTAATAGGTTTGAGCGCCGCCAGAAACGAGAGCGCCTGAAAGCTGGCGAGGCCGTTTTTTGGATCCAGCACCATATTGGAGATCAGCACCGAAAAGGCGCCAACGATGATCACCGGCATCAGGGTAATAAAGGCGGATTTTATCGCCATGATGTAGCGGTAGCTGTTGAATTTCGTGGCGAAACTCCCCAGTGAGTCGATCAGTTTGTCCTGCAATGCCATAGAGGATACCTCAGTTTTAAGGGCTTTTAGCGCACCAGGTGTACAGCCAAACACCTATTGGCATACCAAAAAATAGCCACTGGTGAGAATAAGTTCTGTGATTAAGCTCGCAACTCGTTTATTGGTATTCCAGAAAGGCGGAAATTGGCATACCGCATTTACAGTTTTATTTTCCGCGCGATCAATTCCTGTAAAAGCGTGATCGCGATAGTTTTTTGCGCCGCCATCAAGCCATATCCCCCTGAATGTCTGTGATAAACTGCGGGTTACCACGTGATATCAGGAATCGGATGAATGGCTACAATGCTGGATGTCTCAATTCGCGCAGGCGTCTCTAAAGCGACGGTTTCCCGCGTGTTGAACGGCACGGGTCAGGTGAAAGAGAGCACCCGCCAACAGGTTTTTAAGGCGATGGAAGAGCTGGGCTATCGGCCTAATTTTCTCGCCCGCTCGCTGGCGAACCGCACCAGCAACAGTATCGGACTGGTGGTTTCTACCTTTGACGGCTTCTATTTTGGCCGCCTGCTGCAGCAGGCTTCCCGCCAGACGGAAGCCTGGGGTAAACAGCTGATCGTTACCGACGGCCACGATGCGCCGGAACGTGAAGAAGAGGCGGTGCAGATGCTTGCCGACCGCCAGTGCGATGCTATCGTGCTTTACACCCGCCATATGAGCGAAAAGAAAATCATGTCGCTGATTGAATCCATCGACATGCCGCTGGTGGTGATTAACCGTGATGTAAGCCAGGCGAGAGAGCGCTGCGTGTTTTTCGAACAGCAGGATGCAGCGTTTCAGGCGGTGGAATATCTGATAACCCAGGGCCATCGCGATATCGCCTGTATTACCGTGCCGATGCACACGCCGACGGGTAAAGCTCGCCTGGAAGGCTATCGTAACGCGCTGAAAAAGCACGGCATTAAGTGGGATCCGGCGAAAGTGAAATACGGCGACTCCACTATGAGCCGCGGCTATGAACTCTGCTGCGAGCTGCTGGAAGAGAAAACGCCGTTTAGCGCGCTGTTTTCCTGTAACGATGATATGGCGCTGGGCGCTTCGAAGGCGCTGCACCAGGCAGGGCTGCGGATCCCGCAGGATATTTCGCTGTTTGGCTTTGATGACGCGCCGAGCGCTAAATGGCTGGAACCGGGGCTATCGACGGTCTATCTGCCGATCGATAACATGATCACTACCGCTATCGATCAGGCGATCAAGCTGGCTAACGGTCAGCCGATCGAAACCATACCGCCGTTTACCGGCAAACTGGTGCTGCGCGAGTCGGTCACCACCGGGCCGTATTACGCATAATTAGCGGGCCCGATAAGCAAAGCGCCATCGGGCAGCGCCTTACAGCTGCTCGAGCGCCAGCAGCTCTTCGATAGTCTGACGGCGGCGGATCAACCGCGCTTTACCGTTGTCGAACAGCACTTCCGGCAGTAGCGGACGACTATTGTAGTTTGAGGACATCGACGCGCCGTAAGCGCCGGTATCGTGCAGCACCAGATAATCGCCCGGCACCACCGCAGGCAGCAGGCGGGTCTCCACTTTCCCTCCCTCCTGCTGGGTAAAGACATCGCCCGATTCGCACAGCGGCCCGGCCACCACGGTTTCAATCTCCGCTGCGGCGCTCAGATCGCGGCCGTCCGCGGCCAGAGCGGTAATATGGTGATAGCTGCCGTACATCGCCGGACGCATCAAATCATTAAAACCGGCGTCAATCAGCACGAAGTGGCGGCTGCCCATCTCTTTTACGCTGCGAACCTGAGAAACCAGCACGCCGGATTCCGCCACCAGGAAGCGACCCGGTTCGATCTCAAGCGCGACCGGATGGCCCAGGTGTTTAGCGACCTGTTCACGCGCCGCGTTCCACAGGCCGAAATAGTGATCGGTATCGATCGCCTCTTCGCCTTCGCGGTAAGGGATCGACAGCCCGCCGCCGGCGGAGATCGCCTGCAGATCCTGACCGAATTCGACAACCTGACGCACCATCGCGCCGCAGACCTGCTCCAGGTGGCCGTAGTCTACGCCGGAGCCGATATGCATATGAATTCCCACCAGCTGTAGCTGATAACGACGCATCACTTCCAGCGCCGCCGTTAAATGACTGTGCCAGATGCCGTGCTTGCTGTTTTCGCCGCCGGTATTGGTTTTTTGGCTATGACCGTGACCGAACCCCGGGTTAACCCGCAACCAGACGCGATGGCCCGGTGAAACTTCGCCCAGTTGGCTCAGCATATCAATTGAGCCGGCGTTGACCGGGATCTGTAGTTCTTTCACCCGCGCCAGGGTTGCATCGTCGATCAGATCAGCGGTAAAGACGATATCTTCCGGATGCTGATGCGGATCGTATCCGGCAGCCAGCGCGCGCTCGATCTCGCCCAACGACACCGAATCCACCTTCACGCCCTGCTCGCGCATCAGGCGAAGGATGTGGATATTCGAGCAGGCCTTCTGCGCAAAACGCACTACGTCGAACTTGCTCAACTGAGCAATCTGGCGGCGGATAATTTGCGCGTCGTAGACCCAAACCGGGCAGCCGAACTCGACGGGCAAACGCAGCAGATTGTCTGCGTTCAGGTCGGTATCGGTGGCGTAAAGCGAGTGTGGCATAAAGAACTCCGGTGCTGTGTGTGCGTTATCTCTGTTTTTTTACGATTACGCCACAGCGCGTGGGGAATAAAAAATATCGTTTTATTGCCAGTCTATGCAAAAATGATATGGCTTGCGTTACTTAAGGAACACTCATGCCCGCCGTTAATCTGCGTCATATTGAAATCTTCCATGCGGTCATGACCACCGGCAATCTGACCGAGGCCGCAAGAATGCTGCATACCTCGCAGCCGACCGTCAGCCGCGAGCTGGCGCGTTTTGAAAAGGTGCTGGGATTAACGCTGTTCGCCCGCGCCCGCGGCCGTCTGCAGCCAACGGTTCAGGGTTTACGCCTGTTTGAAGAGGTGCAGCGCTCCTGGTACGGCCTGGACAGAATCGTCAGCGCTGCGGAAAGCCTGCGCGAGTTCCGCCAGGGCGAACTGTCGGTCGCCTGTCTGCCGGTATTTTCCCAATCATTCCTGCCGCTACTGCTGGGGCCTTTTTTGACGCGCTACCCGGAGGTCAGCCTGCAAATCGTCCCGCAGGAGTCGCCGCTGCTGGAGGAGTGGCTTTCCGCCCAGCGCCACGATCTGGGATTGACGGAGACCCTGCATACTCCCGCCGGAACCGAGCGTACGCCCCTGTTGACCCTGAATGAAGTGTGCGTATTGCCGCAGGGCCATCCGCTTGCCGCTAAGCAAGTATTAACGCCTGCAGACTTTAATGGTGAAAACTATATTAGCCTGTCGCGCACCGACAGCTACCGTCAGCTGCTCGATGCGCTGTTTCATGAACATCAGGTGAAACGGCGGATGGTGGTGGAAACGCACAGCGCCGCCTCCATTTGCGCTATGGTGCGCGCCGGAGTCGGTATTTCAGTGGTTAACCCGCTCACCGCGCTCGATTATGCCGGGAACGGCGTGGTGGTCCGACGCTTTAGCGTTGAAGTGCCTTTTACCGTAAGCCTGGTTCGCCCGCTCCACCGCCCGGGATCCGCGCTGGTCGACGCTTTTTGCGATCATTTATTAAATGAAATACCCAGCGTCAGGTCCTCATTGGAAAGTCTGATGAATAATTAAGTCGATTTAAGAATAATCATGGCTGTTCTTCAATAACATCAACATAGAGACTTAATACATTCACGACATCATAATAACTCAGCATATCAATATATGTCTGAAGCTTATTCATAACACTCATCAAAATTCACTTTTATTCAACACATGAAAAATCCTAAAAACGGTGATTACACCTGACCTTTTGACTTAATTTATATAAACCAATCATGCGATATCCTCTATGAATATTCTTTAAGTGAACATATATCATTCATTGAAAATATGTTTGCCAATGCCAAACGACAACTCACCCCACTCATTCTCTCTCGCTATTTTTAAATCATTACTTAACGGAAGGTTAAGTAAAATTAACTTCATCAAGTTGAATTCAATATATATATTTTGTCTCACAAAATGTTTTTAACATTTAAAACAGCATTTTTATGTATCAGTATTTTACTTATCTGACGAAAAAGCAGGCATCTTATTAATAAAAACAGGGAGTTATAACATGAATGTAAAATTGAACCTCTGTGCGCTCTTATTAGCATGCCTTGCACCAATAAGTTATGCCAATATGTCCGTCTACCCAATGTCCGTTGATATGAACAATCAAGGTGAAGGCAATGTCCGTGTGATTTCACGAACCAACGATGTTCAGTTTATCAAAACGACTATTGTCAAAATTTCCGATGCTGGTACAGCAAAAGAAAAAGAAAACGAAATTAAAACCGGCGATCCCAATGCTATTGTGGTGATGCCGCCAAAATTCGCGCTCCCGGCAGGCGCCAGTAAAATGGTGCGACTGGTGTCGATGGAGCCCGCCCTGCAAGAGACCACTTATCGCGTTAAATTTGAAGCCGTTTCGCAACTTGATGACCCTCTGGAAGGAACGAAAGGCACCAAAACACAGCTCAACATTAATCTCATCTGGGGGGTTCTGGTAAGCGTTCCGCCAGAGCATCCCGAACTGAAAATGAGCTTACAGCCGGGTGGGGAAATTACCAATAACGGTAACCAGCGTTTTAAAGTTTTAAAAATTGGCCTGTGCAAGAAAGCACAGGCGGATAAAGAGTGCGCATGGCAAGACGTAGGGCGAAATCTTTACCCTACTGCCCATTTTGCACCAAAGAATATACTGAATTACGACCGCGTCGTTATTCAGTATTGGAACTGGATTGATAAGACCAGGAAATCTCAAAGCTTCTCAATTCATTAATCTTCATTCATTACATGGAATATAAGTAAATGAAAGCAGCAATTTCTAAATCTTTACTTGCTTTAGCAATGGTATCCGTAATGGGTTCTGCTATGGCAGTACAAAAAGACATTACCGTAACTGCAAACGTTGACGCTGCCCTGGATATGACTCAGGTCGACAACTCTGCGCTGCCGAAGAACGTTGATATGCAGTATATCCCGGGCACCGGCCTGGTACCGTATCAGCTGCAGACCAAAATCTGGGCAAACGACACCGCGAAAGATGTCATGATGCAGCTGACCAGCGATGCAGTACTGGTTAACAGCCTGGGCGGTTCAACCGTTCCGATGAGCGTTACCTGGGGCGGCGAACAGCTTTCAACTACCCCAGCGACTCTGAAAGCGACCGAACTGTTCCCGAATCCGGATACTGCTCTGCAGACCGGTTCTGTTGCTAAAACCCTGCAGATCGCTCAGGCAACTCAGGAACCTCTGGCGACTGGCACCTACCAGGGTGTAGTCAGCATCTATCTGTACCAGGCAACAACGGCTCCAGTAACTCAGTAATTAAAAGCGTAATGAACCGAAGAAACCTCTTCGGTTCATTTATATTATTTCAGGGACGAAGATTGAGTAATGAAAAGATCAATTCTTGGACTATTAATATTTTCCATACTCAATGTTGCAAATGCACGTACCGAGAAAATTCCTCCAGGATTTGAAATTATCGTACTCGGTCAACAGGAATACCTTGACGTAAACCTCGCGGGACGTAATCTAGGCAAATTTTATGCCACCGTCAGCCTTGACTCCGTCAAGTTCGATCAACCGCAAAAGATTATTGCTGCAATGGGGCTGGATAACGACCCTGTACGGCTTAAAGCTATTTCTACAAAGCTCGGCCAACCTCTTGAGCGTCACGGCGAACTAGCATGCAGCATCATTAATCACAGCACAGGTTGCGGCTACCTGACCACCAACGATGTCGCGTTGATTTATAACGGCGAGCAAAACTCCGTCTCCTTATTTCTTAATAAAGAGTGGTATCCAGAAAACGGTAAAGACACGCTTTATCTGTCCCCCACTCAAGGCGACGATATCGTTAATGCCTTCGTTCACCAGCAAGATATTAATGTCTCCATTCAGGACGACTATAAATCGGCATGGTTGCAGGGTACCGGCGCGCTGGGCGTTACGGGCAACAGTTACATCGGTGCTTACTGGAGCCTGAACGGTAACGAAAGCGATGGCGAAACCGAAACGGACGCTGACGTCAGCGAACTCTACTATCGCTACGACCTTCTGCAGAGATTTTATGTTCAGGGCGGGCGAATGGACAGTCGGAGCCTGTACAATCTTGATGGCGGTAACTTTAACTTCTCGTTCCTGCCGCTCGATGCCTTTGACGGCGTTCGCGCAGGGTCGACCCTGAGCTACCTCAACCGCGAACAGGCGGGTCAGGGAACACCGGTAAGCGTACTGCTTTCCCGCAGCTCGCGCGTCGATGTCTACCGCGATAACCAACTGCTGGGTTCGTTTTACCTGAACGGCGGCAACCAGTCGCTGGACACCAGCTCGTTCCCTTCAGGAAGCTACACCCTGCAGCTAAAAGTTTATGAAAGCAACCAGCTCGCCCGCACAGAAGTGGTTCCCTTTACCAAAACGGGGAGCATGACGGATGGCCATATCCAGTGGTTCCTTCAGGCGGGTAAGCTGGCGGATGATTCCAGCTCTTCAACCAACTATAGCGATGACGGCGCTACCTCCGCGCAGGCGGGCCTGCGGATCCCGGTGACGGCGCAAAGCGAACTCATGCTTGGCGTCGCCTCGGTGGACAATAATTTTTCGGCAGAAATTAACAGCCATATTACGCCTGCGCTAGGCGCCTTTGGCGATATGGATCTGCAAACCGGCTTTTTCTATAACGACCAGGGCGGTCGCGGCAATATGCAGCAGCTCAACTGGCGGGTCGAGAATTGGCCCTCACTGAACTTCTACCGTAAAGACACCAACGGCGGACAGTGTTCCGGCGATAACGATTCTGAAGATTACGATCTCAACTGTTTTGAGAGCATCAGCGCAGGTCTGTCGCAAAACGTCTTAAGCTGGAACCTGTCGTTAAACTGGAACCGCACTCGCAACCATGCGGACTACCATACTCGCTGGGACAATGACGAAAACTTTAGCGACAACTATTTCAGCCAGACTAACGCCAACTCTACATCGGATAGCGTACAGTTCAGCGCATCGCGATCCTTTAGCCTGACGAACTGGATCCTCAACACCAACCTTGGCGTATTTACCCGCAATGACAGCGGCAGCAGCCGTAACGATAACGGCGCTTATCTGATGTTCACCTTTAGCGAGACGCCGCGTCAGGACAATAACGCACGCAGCCGCAGCACCACCATTAGCACCGATTATCGTACCAGCAATAACAGCAGCGACCAGACCGCCTGGAACCTGTCTCGCACCTGGTATGACGATAACGTGAACCATAAAGAAGTGGGCGTCAGCCTGGGCGGTATTAATACCGACACGCTGGACAGCGGCGTTAACGGCCGTATCGATGGCTTGTATGGCAACCTCAGTGCTTATCTCACCGACAGCTATGATACCCAGGACCGCGAGCACAGTACCGCCTTTACCGGCAGCTATAGCTCCACGCTCGCCGTCAGCCTCCACGGGATTCAGGTTGGCCGTGCGGGTAACGGTGACCCATCGGCAGCAGTTCTTATTGCGGTGAAAAAAATGGACGACGCCGACAACGATGAACTGTCCGTCGATGCCACTACCAACGGCAGCAAGGCCAGCCTGACCGGCGATGAATCGGTCCTGTTCCCTTTCACTGGCTATGAGATGGGCTACGTCGACGTCAACGACAGCGCGCGTAAACACCAGACCGGTACCACCAACCTGATTGCCGGTTCGGGTAAACAAAGCCTGATGTTGCTGCCGGGCAAACTGCGCTACCGCGAAGTGTCAGCCACCTTTAACTACAACTACATCGGTCGACTGCTGCTGCCCGAAGCGCTGAAGCAGTATCCGGTGATTGGCTTAAATAGCGCGATGCTGCTGATGGCGGACGACGGCGGCTTCACGCTGGAAATGCAGGGCTCATCACGCGATCTCTACGTGCTGGCCGGGCAGAGCTTCCTGAAGTGCCCGCTGAAGGTGCTGAAGAAACGCGCCAGCATTCGCTTTGCTGGGGATATTCAGTGCTCCGTAGTGGCCTACGATCAACTGCCATCGCCAATTCAGGTTCAGGCGCAGCTTAAGCAGTCGCAGCGCAGACAGGCGCTGGAAACCGCACAAAGGGAGAGTGTGCAATGAAATTGATAAAATTTTTAATGCTGTGTTGTCTAATAGGAAGTTGTAGCGCACAGGCTGTTGTGATTAATGGACCAACGCCTGCGACCAGTACCTTGCAAAACTATGAAATACCTTCTGGTGCTCCTGCTGATGTCTATCTTTGGCACGATGACTACCCTGGTACAACACTGAATTACAATTCTCAATATGGCAGTTATATCTGTTCTTACTCCAGTATCCGACAGACATGTAGTGCACAAAGTACAGGTTCAACCATTACCATGATATTAAAAGAAAAAAGAAGTGGTATGGAACATAAATTAAAACTACAGGCTTACCAGCAAAGTATTTATTATGATGTAAACGATCCTTCTCAATCCGTATATTGCGGACCCCGGTGGGCATTAACAGTATTTAATTCGGTAAACGGTTGCACAGGCAAAAGTGGTGACGTTACGAATAATACAAAAACACTGACAGTTTGGATCCCACAAAGCGAAATGAATGCTCTTCCCATTGGCGGTGTATGGGAAGGACAACTGAAGATTGGCTGGAATCAGCTGGGTGGCAAAGGATCGTTCACTTATTTAGCCAATATCACCCTCAAGGGTAAAGCGCCCGGTAAACAGGACATTTTTTTCCCGGAATTTAACAGCGCCAATCCACTGGTGCAACTTGACCTGCATCCTGTCGGCTCCGTGACGGGCAACAGCTACGCAGAGGATGTTACCACGCTGGATATGTGCCTGTATGACGGCTTTAACTCTAACAGCGACAGTATGACTCTCTCCTTCAGAGATGAAGGGAAAAGCGCACCGGCGCGACAAAATGGAGAGTTCTCCATTTATAACACGGCAAACGCCACTACCGGTGAGAGCGAGCGGATAGACTACCGGGTGGAGATGTTTAACCCCCATACTCACAGCTGGATGACGATGAAAAACTCCGAAGCAGTGAAGATCTCGGCTGGCGTAAACGGTCAGGATCAAATACGCCCGGTGCGTCTGCCTTCAATCACCTATCCGGTACTTTGCGCACCGACGCCGCTGCGGCTGACCGTCAAAAAATTCAAGGTGGCGCAAAAATCAGCCGGTTATTATAAAGGTAAATTGACTGTAGAATTTAGCCCAAGCCTGAACAGTATATAACCTTTGTTTTCACCACGATCATCTCCTCTCATAACCGGGAGGAGATGATTTCATTAATGAATCAAGACAGCATAAACTCCACCGCGTCCGCCGCATGAATCGCTGTGGTATCAAACACCGGCAGCGGACTGCGCTCTTCCGGTACCAGCAGGCCGATTTCGGTACAGCCGAAAATGACCCCTTCCGCCCCCTGCTCTGCCAGAACCTCAATGACCTGCAGATAGTAGTCGCGTGAATGCGCATTAAAGACGCCGAGGCACAGTTCATCAAAAATGATCTGGTTAATCCGCGTGCGATCTTCAGCTTCCGGAATCAGCGTATCAATAGCAAACTGCTGCTGCAGGCGGCCGCGATAAAAATCCTGTTCCATAGTATAGCGCGTGCCTAATAGCGCAACGCGGCGCTGGCCCTTTGCGATAATCGCTCGTCCGGTAGCGTCGGCAATATGCAAAAACGGCACGTCGCAGCGCGTTTCTATCGCCTGCGCGACTTTATGCATGGTGTTGGTACACAGGACGATCCCCTCGGCGCCCGCCTGCTGCAGGCCGAAGGCCGCCTGCGCGAGGATCTCGCCCGCGCGTTCCCAGTCGCCGTTTGACTGACAGGCTTCAATTTCGTGGAAATCGACGCTGTGCAACAGCAGGCTGGCGGAGTGCAGACCGCCGAGGCGTGCTTTAATACCTTCATTTATCAACCGGTAGTAAGGAATCGTTGATTCCCAGCTCATACCGCCTAACAGACCAATCGTTTTCATCATCCCTCCTTGTGTGAGTTTTCCAGTAGAACAAAGTTGTGATCGACTTTCCACTTCTCCCGACGATCGTTTCCTTTTTCAGGATTATGGGATAGATTAAATGAAACATTGTTTCAATTAATCACAGGACCATCGGATGTTTATTTTTCATAAAGAGACCACCCTTGAAGATCTGGGTAATGGCGTCACGCGCCGCATTCTTGCGCACGATGGCAAAATGATGGCGGTTGAAGTGAACTTCGAACAAGGCGCCATTGGGCCGATGCATAACCACCCCCATGAACAGCTTACCTACGTGCTCTCAGGCGAGTTCGAGTTCACCATCGGTGATGAAAAGCACGTGGTCAGCGCCGGCGATACGCTCTACAAGAAACCGGAAATTATGCACGGCTGCGTTTGTCTCAAGGCGGGAACGCTGCTGGATACCTTCACCCCTGTTCGTCAGGATTTTCTGCAAAAGTAGCGCTTCATCTCCAGGGCATGCCGCGCATGCCCACCATTTTCTGAACTTTTCCGCTACAAATAATTGTCATAAAGTATGTCGCACCGCAATGATTAGCAGCGCAAGCAATTTCGCCTGACCAGCCTCTCTCCGTCGGACTCTCATCCGTATCTCTGACCTCTCATCTCTGCAAAATGCGCGCTCCAGCACCTTTTTGAAACATCGTTTCGACTTTGATCACATTTCCGCGATCAACCGAATGACTCCGTAATAAATAGCAATAAAATAAAATTAAAACGGCGTTTTACAAAATCAGGACGCCGGGTAAGACAAAATCAAAAAACACATGTTCTTCAGGGATAAGAAGAAAGAAAAGTTTTAACCAATCAACCATCGCCAGGGAAGGATTTACCGCTGACATACCAGGAACGCATTAACTTTCCGGCGGCACGGGCCGCGGGAAAGGCAGTAACCCCGAATCCGTATTACAAACTCGTAAGCCAGGTAGGTATGTATGAATGAAAACAAAATGCTGGGATTGGCATGGATATCGCCCTACATCATAGGGTTGATAGTCTTTACCGCCTTTCCCTTTGTTTCATCTTTCTTCCTCAGTTTCACTGAGTACGATTTGATGAGTCCACCGGTGTTTAACGGCATCGAAAACTATCGCTACATGCTGACCGAAGATGGTCTCTTCTGGAAATCCATGGGCGTGACGTTCGCGTATGTCTTTTTAACCATCCCGTTAAAACTGGCTTTCGCTCTGGGGATCGCGTTTGTCCTCAACTTTAAGCTGCGCGGCATCGGTTTTTTCCGTACCGCCTACTACATCCCGTCGATACTCGGTAGCTCGGTGGCGATTGCCGTATTGTGGCGCGCGCTGTTTGCTATCGACGGCCTGCTGAACAGCTTTATCGGCGTGCTCGGCTTCGACCCGGTCAACTGGCTCGGCGAGCCTTCGCTGGCCCTGATGTCCGTTACCCTGCTGCGCGTCTGGCAGTTTGGCTCAGCGATGGTCATCTTCCTTGCGGCGCTGCAGAACGTTCCACAATCACAATATGAAGCGGCGATGATCGATGGCGCTTCAAAATGGCAGATGTTTATGAAGGTCACGGTGCCGCTAATCACACCGGTGATTTTCTTCAACTTCATCATGCAGACTACCCAGGCGTTCCAGGAGTTTACCGGCCCGTACGTCATCACCGGCGGCGGCCCAACCTACTCCACCTATCTGTTCTCGCTCTATATCTACGACACCGCCTTTAAGTACTTCGATATGGGCTACGGTGCGGCGCTGGCATGGGTGCTGTTCCTGGTGGTCGCGGTGTTTGCCGCCATTGCGTTTAAGTCTTCGAAATATTGGGTGTTCTACTCCGCCGATAAGGGAGGCAAAAATGGCTGATATCCAACAAATCACTGAAGCAAGGGACGTCGCTGAACGTGAAGTCGCGCGGACGCTGCGCCGTGAAAAAATAAGCCGCTCGATTCGCTATGTGATCCTGCTGTTCGTCGGCCTGCTGATGCTCTACCCGCTGGTATGGATGTTCTCGGCGTCGTTCAAACCGAACCACGAGATCTTCACCACCCTGAGCCTGTGGCCTGCCCACGCGACCTGGGATGGCTTTATCAACGGCTGGAAAACCGGCACCGAGTACAACTTCGGCCACTACATGCTGAACACCTTTAAGTATGTGATCCCGAAAGTGCTGCTGACCATTATCTCCTCCACCATCGTGGCCTACGGCTTTGCCCGCTTCGAAATCCCGTGGAAGAAATTCTGGTTCGCTACGCTGATCACCACCATGCTCCTGCCGAGCACCGTACTGCTGATCCCGCAGTATCTGATGTTCCGCGAAATGGGCATGCTGAACAGCTATCTGCCGCTGTACCTGCCGCTGGCCTTCGCCACTCAGGGGTTCTTCGTCTTCATGCTGATTCAGTTCCTGCGCGGCGTTCCGCGCGACATGGAAGAAGCGGCGCAGATTGACGGCTGCAATTCCATTCAGGTGCTGTGGTACGTGGTGGTGCCAATTCTGAAACCGGCGATTATCTCGGTGGCGCTGTTCCAGTTCATGTGGTCCATGAACGACTTTATCGGTCCGCTGATTTACGTCTACAGCGTGGATAAATACCCCATCGCGCTGGCGCTGAAAATGTCCATCGACGTCACGGAAGGCGCTCCGTGGAACGAAATTCTGGCAATGGCGAGTATCTCCATTCTGCCGTCCATCATCGTGTTCTTCCTGGCACAACGCTACTTCGTACAGGGCGTTACCAGCAGCGGAATTAAAGGTTAAGAGGGAAATATCATGGCTGAAGTTATTTTCAACAAACTGGAAAAGGTCTACTCCAACGGCTTCAAGGCGGTACATGGTATCGATCTGAAAATCGCGGACGGCGAGTTTATGGTTATCGTTGGGCCGTCCGGCTGCGCCAAATCGACTACCCTGCGCATGCTGGCTGGTCTGGAAACTATCAGCGGCGGCGAAGTGCGGATCGGCGAAAAAATCGTAAATAATCTCGCGCCAAAAGCGCGCGGCATTGCGATGGTGTTCCAGAACTACGCGCTCTATCCGCATATGACGGTGCGCGAGAACCTCGCCTTCGGTCTGAAGCTGAGCAAGCTGCCAAAAGACCAGATTGAGGCCCAGGTAAACGAAGCGGCGAAAATCCTTGAGCTGGAAGAACTGCTGGACCGCCTGCCGCGTCAGCTCTCCGGCGGACAGGCACAGCGCGTAGCGGTTGGCCGCGCGATTGTGAAGAAACCGGATGTATTCCTGTTCGATGAACCGCTCTCTAACCTTGACGCCAAGCTGCGCGCCTCGATGCGTATTCGTATTTCCGACCTGCATAAGCAGCTGAAAAAATCCGGTAAACCGGCGACCACCGTCTACGTCACCCACGATCAGACCGAGGCGATGACCATGGGCGACCGCATCTGCGTGATGAAACTGGGCCATATCATGCAGGTGGATACCCCGGACAACCTCTATCACAAGCCGAAAAACATGTTTGTGGCCGGGTTTATCGGCGCGCCGGAGATGAATATTCGTCCCAGCCAGCTGGTTGAGCAAGCGGGTCGCCTGCATCTGACCGTTGGCGACGGGCTGCTGCCGCTAAACGACCGACTGCAGAGCAAGGTCGACACCCATAAGAACCAGCAGGTGTTCTTTGGCGTGCGTCCGGAATTTGTCTCTATCTCCGATGAACCGTTTGCTGAAGGCTCCTGCCCCGGCGAGATGGTGCGCGTGGAAAACATGGGCCATGAATTCTTCGTCTACCTGAAGGTGGCCGATTATGAACTGACCGCCCGCGTGCCTTCAGATGAAGCGAAGCCAATGATTGAGAAAGGACTTCATCGCACGGTGCATTTCAAATTCGATCTCAACAAGTGTCATATCTTTGACGCCAAAACTGAACAGAACATCTCTCTGTGAACCCTGGAGTATTAAAATGAAAAAAGTGCTTTTAAGCGCCGCAATCTCCGCCACTTTGGGCCTTACCGCGTTGCCTTCTATGGCAAAGGATGTCGACCTGCGTATGTCATGGTGGGGCGGCAACGGCCGTCACCAGGTGACCCTCAAGGCGCTGGAAGAGTTTCATAAACAAAACCCGGATATCAACGTTAAAGCGGAATATACCGGTTGGGACGGCCATCTTTCGCGCCTGACCACGCAAATCGCCGGCGGTACCGAGCCGGACGTGATGCAAACTAACTGGAACTGGCTGCCAATCTTTTCGAAAAACGGCGAAGGCTTCTACGATCTCAACAAGATGAAGGACGTGATCGACCTGAGCCAGTTTGATGCCAAAGAGCTGCAAACCACCACGGTAGACGGCAAGCTTAACGGTATACCTATTTCCGTGACCGCGCGCGTCTTCTATTTTAACGATGAAACCTGGAAAAAAGCGGGCGTCGAGTACCCGAAAACCTGGGACGAGCTGATGGCGGCGGGTAAAACCTTTGAGAGCAAGCTGGGCAAACAGTATTACCCGGTCGTGCTGGAGCACCAGGATACTCTGGCGCTGCTCAATTCATATATGATTCAGAAGTACAACCAGCCGGCTATCGATGAAAAAACCAAGAAATTCTCCTACAGCAAAGAGCAGTGGGTCGAATTCTTCCAGATGTATAAAAAGCTTATCGACAGCCACGTGATGCCGGACACCAAGTACTATGCCTCGTTCGGTAAGAGCAACATGTATGAAATGAAGCCGTGGATTCAGGGTGAGTGGGCGGGGACCTATATGTGGAACTCCACTATTAACAAATACTCCGACAACCTGAAGCCGCCGGCGAAGCTGGAGCTGGGAAGCTATCCGATGCTGCCGGGCGCTACCGACGCAGGTCTGTTCTTTAAACCTGCGCAGATGCTCTCCATTGGTAAATCCACCAAAAATCCGGAAGCGGCGGCGAAGGTGATCAACTTCCTGCTGAACAGCAAAGAAGGGGTTGAGACGCTGGGTCTTGAACGCGGCGTGCCGCTGAGCAAAGTGGCGGTGCAATACCTGACCGAAAACGGCGCGATCAAAGAGGACGATCCGGCGGTATCGGGCCTGCGCCTGGCGCAGTCCCTGCCGGCCAAACTCTCGGTGTCGCCGTACTTTGATGACCCGCAGATCGTCGCCCAGTTCGGCACCTCTCTGCAGTACATCGACTACGGGCAGAAAACCGTGGAAGAGACGGCAATTGACTTCCAGCGTCAGTCTGACCGCATCCTGCGCCGCGCGATGCGCTAATTGCCTGTTATCGGAACCTACCCCGCAGCTCCGGCTGCGGGGTATTTTTTTAGCAAGGAGTGAAGTGAATCATGAAAGGCAAAATCATCCCGCTGAGCTTTCTGCACACGCAGGACAGCGAAACCGGTCACCAGGTGATCCGGATGACGCCACCGCATGTTATCTGCCATCGCAACTATTTCTATCAAAAATGCTTTACCCGGGATGGCGGCAAGCTAATTTTCGGCGGCGCGTTTGAAGGCCACTGGAACTACTATTTACTCGATATCGCCGGCCAGCAGGCGACCCAGCTCACCGACGGGCCGGGCGATAACACCTTCGGCGGTTTCCTTTCCGCCGACGACAGGTCTCTGTGGTATGTGAAAAACAACCAGCAGCTGCGCCGCGTGGATCTGGCCTCGCTGGAGGAACAGGTCGTATATCAGGTGGATGACCAATGGGTAGCCTACGGGACCTGGGTCGCCAACAGCGATTGCAGTCAGATGGTCGGAATCGAAATCAAAAAAAGCGACTGGCAGCCGTTGACCGACTGGGGCAAGTTCCGCGCATTCTACTTCACCGAGCCGGAGTGCCGGTTGATTAATATCGATCTGCGCAGCGGCGAACAGCGCGTGGTATTGCAGGAAAAACGCTGGCTCGGCCACCCGATTTACCGCCCGTTTGACGACAGCACCATCGCCTTCTGCCATGAAGGTCCGCGCGATGCTATCGATGCCAGAATGTGGCTTATCAACGCTGACGGCAGCAACATGCGCAAGGTTCGCCAGCACCAGCCGGGTGAGAGCTTTACGCACGAATTCTGGGTACCGGATGGCTCCGCGCTTTACTATGTCGCGCATCAGGAAAACGATCCGCATCGCTATCTGTATCGCGCCGACCCGGCAACGCTGGAAAATCGCCAGTTGATGGCGATTCCTCCGTGTTCGCATCTGATGAGCAATCACGATGGCAGCCTGGTGGTCGGCGACGGCGCGCCGCACAGCACCGGCGATATCCAGCTTAACGATCCGTTTATTTGGGTGTTTGATATTGCCGCCGATAGGCAGACCGCCGTGTGCCGCCACGACTCTACGTGGAAAGTGATTGAGGGCGAGCGCCAGGCGACGCATCCGCATCCGTCGTTTTCACCGGATAACCGCTGGGTGCTGTTTACCTCTGATAAAGAGGGTATGCCCGCGCTGTATCTGGCGGAGGTGTAGTGATTCGGCAACGTCCCGGCTCGCGCGGTGCTTAGCCGGGCTACCGCCGTCAGCAATCCCGCTGCCCGGACAGATGCGTAAGCGTCGATTCCGGGAAATTATGCCACTCTGCGCGCTGCTCCCGGGGGCGGCGCAAAGCGCCTGCCCGGGCTACAGGTCAACAGCCCTCTGCGATCCCGTAGCCCGGACAGATGCGCAGCATCGCCTCCGGGAAACCTTATCCATTGCAGGCTCCGATTCTCTCCCCGGGGGCGGCGCAAAGCGCCTGCCCGGGCTACAGGTTAACAGCCCTCTGCGATCCCGTAGCCCGGGTAAGGCGTTTACGCCGCGACCCGGGAAGATGTCAGAAGAAATATTTAAATCGCACCCGCGCGCCGTAGCGTTCATCGGTATTACCGCTTTTCGCCGCCGATGAATCGAGCCATGACGCATAGGCCCCGAGATAAATATTAAAGTTCGGCATATCCATAATATTCGGCAGCTGCCAGGAGGTATGAATAGTGTGGATGTCGTAGCGCCCCGGCGTCAGAATCGCGCAGTCGCCATCGCACTCCGCGCTCACGCCGGAAAGATTAAACTGGTCGATTTTGTTATGCGCATAGATATAGCCCAGCTCCACGCGATGCCATAAAGCGTTGATACCGGCGCTGAAATCCTTTTCATCCGCCGCGTCCAGATACGCGGTGCTCAGGTTCACCACCGCTCCGTCCTCGGCATCAGTCTTCAGCGTATTCCAGCTCATGGTCATACCGTAGCCGGTGCGGCTGGACTGATCGACCCAGCGCCCGTTCTGATTCTGATAGCCGTAAGCATTGTTAACGAGGTTACTCTCCATTGCTGCCGCCACCGACCAGGGGCCAGACTGCCAGGACGCCACCGGACGCACGTACACCACGTTTTTACGATTATCGAGCGCGTTGCCGTGATAGTTCTGATCGACAAACAGCGAGCTGCCGTCCTCCACCAGCGTATTCACCTCAAAATACCAGTTATCGATATTTTTACTCAGCAGGAAATTGCCGCCGCTGCTGCTGCGTCCGCGCCCCTCTTTCATCATATAAATATAGCCGTAGCCGTCGCTATACAGATCGTTGGCCGTGTTGCCGGAATATTCAATAAAGGTATCCTGATTAAGCGGGAACATATCGTAGGCTTCAAAACGACCGATTTTAATTTTCCAGTCATCCTGCTGACCGAAGAAAAATGCGGCATCATCAAGATTCATTTTGCCATTCATATCCGCCAGCGGCTGTACGCTGAATCCGGCATATTTACCGTTAGCCCCTTTGCGTAATCCATCAAAGCCCAAAAGAATGCGGCCGTTAATATCCCAGCGTTCCTTATCTCCCGGCGCCCAGTTTTTATTGGCACTGGTTTTCACCGACGTCAGGCTACCGGTACGACTGGCTCCGTCCATATTAAACTCAACGTCGCCATAGAATTTTAATTCACCATAATCATTAAGCTGTAAAGCAGGTTTAGCCGGTGCGGCGCTGGCCACCGTGGCCGCTGGCGCTTCCTGACCTTTCAGCGCGCGGATTTCTGCCTCCGCGCTGGCCGCCCGCTGCTCGGTCGCCTTTAGCCGTTGTTCCATTTGCGCCAGCCGTTCCTCAAGAGATAACGGCGCCTGTGCATTAGCCAGAGGGGTAAATAAAGACGTCAGAACACACCCGACCCAGATTTTATTCATCGGAAAACCCTTTATTATTTAGTTAAATGATATTTTTTATTTTATGGGTAAAGCACGATAATAATAACCCGTCCATCCTCGCAGACGGGTTATTAACGATCATTCAATAATTATTATTCCAGCTGCCACGCTCCTGCTTCAGTTAAATACGCCGAACCGCTCCAGGCAAATAGCGATAATTCACGGCGAGTGGCATCCGGATATATACGACTACTCAGACAGGCCTCGCCATCATTAACAAACACTTCGACGGAAGAGCTATCGAAAAATACCCTCAGCTTCAGATCGGCCCCCTCGGTCAATGGGACGCTGCGAGTGCCGCACAGGCCATACTGCGGATAATGCCGCTCCAGCACAAGGCGCTGCATCTGCGCATCCACGTAAACGCGCAGACCATCGCCTAAGCTCAGGCCATACTGCTCTGCGTTGCTGCTGGCGCAGTCCCAGTGGAGGATCGCTTCCATCGCCTCGCAGTTTTCCACCATCGTGGTCTGCTGGTTCTTCAGCGTCGTCACCGGCCACGGGAAGCTGGCGCCGCGCATGCTCTCGACCTCTTTCGCCGGACGCATTTGTAGCCGATTATCCGCGCTCAGGCTCAGTTCACGCGGCAGCGAAAGCATGCCCGCCCATCCATCCTGCTGCTCCGGCAACGGCGATTCCCACATATCCAGCCAGCCGATGACAATGCGGCGGCCGTCGGGAGTGAGGAAGCTTTGCGGGGCATAAAAATCATGCCCGTGATCCATTTCCACAAACGCCCCCTCGCGCACAAACGCCTGTCCCGGCTGCCATTCACCGAGCAGATAACCGCTCTGGAACAGGTTGCGGTTTTGATAGCCTTTAGCCGCCAGCCCCTGCGGAGAGAACATCAGAATATGCTTGCCGTTGAGGGCGAAGAAGTCCGGGCATTCCCACATGTAGCCCATCTCTTTTTCCGCCTCGTCGAGGACGCCGGCATCCTGCCACTGGCGCAGGTCGGCTGAACGATACAGCCGCACCTGGCCGGTATCGCCATCGCGAGCGCCGACGATCATGTACCAGCTCTCCCCTTCTCGCCACACTTTCGGGTCGCGGAAATGGTGCATACCCGGCGGGGTGTCGACCACAATCCCCTGACGTTCGAAGTGAATGCCGTCGCGACTGGTTGCCAGACACTGCACCTGATAAAGATTGGCTTCGTCGCTCGGATCGCCGTGGAATTTGTGCCCGGTATAAATTAGCGCCAGCGTATCGCCATCCACCACCGCCGAGCCGGAGAAGCAGCCGTCTTTATCCTCCGGGCCTTCCGGGGCCAGCGCCACCGGCAGATGCTCCCAGTGCACCAGATCCTTGCTGCGCGCGTGGCCCCAGTGCATCGGCCCCCATTTGGTAGAGTACGGATGGTGCTGGTAAAACGCGTGATACCAGCCGTCAAACCAGACCAGGCCATTAGGATCGTTGATCCAGCCCGCGCGGGCGGCCAGGTGGTAGCGCGGATACCAGCGCAGGTTCAGCTTTTCATGTTTAGCCTGCAGTTCTTGCTCAGCCCGGGAAATGGAATAGGTCATATTCATTACTCTTTTGATTCAGATAGCGGAAGTTTGCGGCATCAGCGGGTCCGCAGAGGACTTGCTTGAACGCAACAAGAAGATGGAGATAAAGGTGGTGCAGAACACCAGCAGTCCCATAATCAGATAGGACTGGGCGAAGCCGTATTTCTCATAGCTATAGCCCGCCAGCGGCGACAGGACGGTGGCGATAACCGAGCTGGTGCAGGCAAAGCCGACCAGGTAGAGCGTGGATGAAAGACGCTTATCGAAGTTTAAACTGTTGTATTTAAAGATGGAGACCAGCAGCACCGGCAGTTCGACCGCGTGCAGCAGTTTCGTGATGGAGATTAGCAGCGGCCCTTCCACCAGTCCGGAAGCCACCATCCGCATGGCCATCACCATCCCGGCGAAGATCAGGCCGTTTTTCGCACCAATACGGTTAACCAGCCACGGCGCGCAGAACATACCGGCGGCCTCCAGGAACACCTGGAACGAGTTCAGATAGCCGTACATCTCATTACCTTCCTGCAGCGTCGGAAACTGGGAGGAGAAGTAGACCGGGAACTGCTGGTCATATACGCCGTAAATACAGGTGCCAATCACGAAGAAGACCAGCGCCCAAAAGCGCGGCAGGGTCAGCAGACGCAGAGCATCTTCCAGCGTCACTTTACCGCCCGATACCGCTTCCTGCATGGCGTGCGGCGCAGAAGAGACCCGCAGGCGCGCCAGGAGAATGAAGAATACCAGGCCAGAGCAGCTGGCGACGGCGAAGTTTAAATGCGGGTTAATGTTGAACAGTAATCCGGCGAAGAACGTCGCCACCGCCCAGCCCAGCGACCCCCACATCCGTGCTTTACCAAATTCAAACTGGCTCTGGCGCGCGACGCGCTCGGTGTAGGACTCCAGCACGCCGATGCCGCCGTTGAAGGTCAATCCAATATAAATCCCGCCGAAAATACTGCCGAGTAACACGTTAATTTTCAGCAGATAGCCAAACACCATATAGGCCGGCCCGGAGAGGATCAGCAGTACGGTAATGTACCAGAGCAGATTTTTCCGCAAGCCGAGCTTGTCCTGAATAAAGCCGTAACACACCTGCGCAAAAAGCGCGGAGACCGAAAGCACCGAAAAGATAATCCCGGTATCCCCCGGCTTAAGGCCCACTTCCTGGTGCAGCCAGATAGAGAGCAGCGAGCCTGAAGAGGACCAGGTCACGAAAAAGAAAAACAGTAACGCACTGAGTAACGGATAGCTGTGAGAGTGATGCGCTTTCATCATGACATTCTCATGTTGGAGTAATACTATTATGGTAACGTTAACAAAAAGCGAAACTCACTTCGTTTTGCTGAGATTCATGATGTTAATCACAAAAGTTAACGTTAACATAGTAGGAATGAGATCGCGATCAAATATTCATCGCCTGCGCCCGCGCCAGCGGTACGATAGAATATCGTATGATCCTTTTACATCAGTAACTTAGTAATACCCGCCGCCGACGGCAAGGGTGGAGCACTTAAATATGGCATCTCTGAAAGATGTGGCAAAGCTGGCGAATGTATCGCTGATGACGGTCTCCCGGGCGCTCAATAGCCCGGAAAGGCTCAAGCCGGAGACCCTGGCGCGCGTCCAGGCGGCAATCGAACAGACCAACTATGTCCCCGACCTGTCGGCAAAAAAAATCCGCGGCGCTCATGCGACGCCAAACACTATCGGAGTGCTGGCGCTGGATACCGTCACCACGCCATTTTCAGTAGAGATTACGCTCTCCATCGAAGAAACCGCGCGGGCGCACGGCTGGAACAGCTTCGTGGTCAATATGTTCTCTGATGATAGCCCGGAAACCATTGTCGACCTGCTGCTCTCCCATCGCCCGGATGGCATTATTTACACCACGATGGGCCTGCGTCAGGTGCCGCTTCCGGCCAAGCTGTTAACCCTCCCCTGCGTACTGGCCAACTGCGAAAGCCTGCACGATCCGGTCGCCAGCTATATTCCGGACGACGAACAGGGCCAGTATACGGCGGTACAGGCGCTGCTGGCCGCTGGCTATCGCCGCCCGCTGTGCCTGCATCTTCCGGCCAATCATCTGGCCACCGTCCGCCGCCGCGAGGGACTGGAGCGCGCCTGCCGGGAAGCGGGTATTGACCCCGATACGCTCGACCACAGCTATATGGCCTACGGCGATGAGCACTATCGCGATATTCCCGCCATCGTGCTGGCGCACATCGTTCGACAAACGCCGCAGTTCGATTCAGTGATTTGCGGCAACGACCGCATCGCGTTTATGGTTTATCAAACGCTGCTGGCGCAGGGGCTGCGCATTCCGCAGGATGTGGCGGTTGTGGGTTACGATAATATGGTGGGAATTGGCGATCTGTTTTTACCGCCGCTCTCAACGGTGCAGCTACCGCACTATGATATCGGGCGCCTGAGCGCCCTGCATATTATAAACGGCGACAGCCATCGGGAGACAGTTCGGGTTGCCAGCCCCTGGCTGCCGCGCGACTCATTATAATTAATTGCCGATATTGCGCAGTTTCTCGCCGGACATCAGCTTACGTTCAATATGTTCCAGAGTGACGTTTTTGGTTTCCGGGATCAGCCAGAAAGTCACGCCAATGAAGGCGACGTTCAGCGCGGTATAGAGCCAGAAGGTTCCCGCCGCGCCAATAGCATCCAACAGCGTCAGGAAGGTCGCGCCGATGATCATATTCGACACCCAGTTGGTGGTAGTGGAGCAGGTAATACCGAAATCGCGGCACTTCAGCGGCTGAATTTCCGAACACAGGATCCACACCACCGGCGCGGCGCTCATCGCATAGCCAGCGATGCACATCATGGTCATCCCCACCGACAGCCAGGAGAGGCCGCTGGAAGCGGTGCCGTTATCAAACTGCATCAGACAGTAGCCCAGCACCAGCGTGCCGATGGCCATCACGCTAAAGCCAATTTTCAGCGCCGGTTTACGTCCGGCCTTGTCGACGGTAAAGACGGCGATAAAGGTGGCGAACATAAAGGTCAGGCCTACCACCAGGGTCGCGACCATCTGCTGTTCCGTGGTGGTGAAACCCGCCATTTTAAAGATGCGCGGCGCGTAGTACATGATGATATTCATACCGGTAAACTGCTGCATCGCCTGCAACAGCATGCCGAGAAATACCGCCCGACGCACGTTGCGGTTGACCTTAAACAGCGCCCAGCCGCCCTGCTTCAGCTTCAGGCTTTCACGGATCTCATTCAGTTCGTCGCGGGCTTTCTCTGACGTGTCGCGCAGCATTCGCAGCACCTCTTCCGCTTCCACGTGACGCCCTTTTTCCGCCAGCCAGCGTGGGCTGTTTGGCAGGAAGATCACCAGGATAATCAGCACCACCGCAGGCAGCGCCAGCACGCCAAGCATGGCGCGCCAGTTGCCGCTGTAGCTAAACGCGGTATCTGAGAGAAACGCCATCACAATCCCGAGAGTCACCATCAGCTGATACATACTGATCATCTTCCCGCGCACGTTTTCGCTCGCCATTTCCGACAGATACAGCGGCGCGGTATACGAGGCGATCCCCACGGCAACGCCGAGAACGATCCTCGCCACCAGCAGCATTTCAACGCTGGTCGCAAATGCAGAGCCCACGGAGCCGGCGACGAACAGCACCGCGCCAACCATCAGACTGTATTTACGCCCGAGGCGGAAAGAGAGCCAGCCGTTGAATAACGCGCCAATAGCGGCTCCCAGCATCATGCTGCTCACCACCCACTCCTGCAGGCGGCTGGATAAAACGAAATGATCGGTGATAAAGGGCAGCGCCCCGGCGATGACCCCGATATCGAGGCCAAACAGCAGACCCGCCACCGCGGCGGCAATTGAGACAAACTGATTCATACGTCGGGTATCGCGCTGCGAACGCGGCATGGTTGTAGAGTCGTGACTGATAGAGGTCATTTTTTTCCTGCCAGACGAAGTAAGACATACGATGAAACTACGGGATCGGCGGCTTAAAGTGTCAGGCTGGACAAGCCAAAGATATGGATTAAGTTGCTACAGGCAGTGGTTTTGTGATGGACATTCAACTTTGCAAAGAACAGAAAATAAGCATTTCAATCGCAGAAACCCCTGGCATAGATAGATGATCACCGGAAAAACAAATAACCCATATGGACTATTCTCATTTAACGATATGGACAATACTCATTAAGACATAAAAAAACCCTGCCGAAGCAGGGTTTCTCATTGCGCGGATATCGCGGCAAAAATTAGCGCGCCAGCCAGCCGCCGTCCACCGCCACGGTATAGCCGTTGACGTAGTCAGACGCGCTGGAAGCCAGGAATACCACCGGCCCCATCAGGTCGCTCGGCAGGCCCCAGCGTCCCGCCGGGATACGGTCGAGGATTTCGCTGCTGCGCTGTTCGTCAGCGCGCAGCTGCTGGGTATTGTTGGTCGCCATATAGCCGGGCGCCAGCGCGTTAACGTTGATGCCGTGCTTAGCCCACTCGTTCGCCAGCAGACGGGTCACGCCCATCACCGCGCTTTTGGACGCCGTGTAAGACGGTACGCGGATACCGCCCTGGAAAGAGAGCATGGAAGCGATATTGATAATCTTGCCGCCGGTGCCCTGGGCAATAAAGTGTTTCGCCGCTGCCTGAGACATAAAGAACACGCTCTTAATATTCAGGTTCATGACGTCGTCCCAGTTTTTCTCGCTGAATTCGATCGCGTCTTCGCGACGAATCAGACCGGCGTTGTTAACCAAAATGTCGATATGACCGAACTCAGCTACCGCGCGCTCCAGCAGCTGCGGGATGCCGTCAATCTGACGCAGGTCGGCGGTCAGGCTGAGAAAACGACGGCCCAGCGCCGTTACGCGCTCAATGGTTTCGGTCGGTTCAACAATATTGATACCGACGATGTCGCAGCCGGCTTCCGCCAGGCCGACCGCCATACCCTGGCCCAGACCGGTATCACAACCGCTCACAACGGCCACTTTGCCCTGCAGGGAGAATGCGTCAAGAATCATACTTGGTTCCTTAATCTTTCAGAGCCTGTGTAGGCACAGGCAAGGTTCTGATAGTTCAGCCTGCTGCTTACGCAGACCCTTATGGTTTGAAGAACTCTCAGGGATTTACCCTTCTAAAAATAAAACAGAGTTCCGTTTTACAGTGAGCACATCTTAGCCCCGGCTAAAGTCATTTTCAATTATTATTAAAACATCGTTTCAATTTTAAGACTGTTAAATGTTAAAAATGCAAAACAGATCACGAAGCGGTGATTGATAAACCGTGAAAACCCTATTTAACTCAATAAAATACAATTAGTTAGATAAACTTAAAAAAAAGACGAAGGATCGTAAAAAAACGGCAGGAAAACAAAGATCGTTCTGGCGAGAGCCAAAGCGGCGGAAAAAAAGTGCGATCCAGAGCAAATCGTTGTTGCGAATTGCGTCCGTCATCACAAATAATGAAACGACGTTTTGATAAATTAACACCCATCTTTTAAATCTACTTCCACTGGCCGGTCAACGCAGGCGGGCGATACCTCAGGAAGGAAAAGGAGTACATCATGGCTAAAGGCATGCGGGTTAAACTGAATTATGAAGTCAGCCGCGATCCGGACACCGGCGCGGAGATCACCCGTTTAACCCCACCGGAAGTGACATGTCATCGTAACTATTTCTATCAGAAGTGTTTTTTTAACGATGGCAGCCATTTGCTGTTTGCCGGCGAGTTCGACGGCAACTGGAACTACTATCTGCTTGATCTCGCCAAAGCCGAGGCGGTGCAGCTAACGGAAGGCGCCGGCGATAACACGTTTGGGGGCTTCCTTTCCCCGGATGATAAATCTCTTTATTACGTGAAGAACGACCGTACGCTGCTGGAGGTTAACCTCACCACCCTGCAAGAACGTGAAGTTTATCGCGTGGCCGATGACTGGGTGGGCTACGGCACCTGGGTGGCCAACAGCGATTGCACCAAACTGGTTGGCATTGAGATAGCCAAAAGCGACTGGACGCCGCTTAACGACTGGCAGATTTTCCACGATTTCTTCCACAAAGGCCCCCATTGCCGCCTGCTGCGCGTCGACCTGCAAACCGGCGAAAGCAGCGTGATCCACGAAGAGAAGAAATGGCTGGGCCATCCGATTTATCGTCCTTTCGATGACCATACCGTCGCCTTCTGCCATGAAGGGCCGCATGACCTGGTCGATGCGCGGATGTGGATGGTAAATGAAGACGGTAGCAACGTGCGTAAAGTTAAAGAGCATGCGGAAGGCGAAAGCTGCACCCATGAATTCTGGGTACCGAACGGCTCGGCGCTGGTGTACGTCTCATATCTGAAGGGGCAGCAGGGTCGCACGATCTATAGTTTCAACCCGGATACCGGCGTTAATGAAGCGGTAATGCAGATGCCGGCCTGTTCACATCTGATGAGTAACTTCGACGGCACGTTGCTGGTGGGCGATGGCTCCGGTACGCCGGTGGACGTCAAAGATACCAGCGGCTACACCATTGATAACGACCCGTATCTCTACGCTTTCGATGTCGCGAAGCAGGCTTATTTCCGCGTCGCGCGTCACGATACGTCCTGGGCAACCGTGGCTAATAGCCGCCAGGTTACCCACCCGCACCCGTCCTTTACGCCGGACGACAGCGCCATTTTGTTCAGTTCCGATAAAGACGGTAAACCCGCCGTATATATCGCGAAACTGCCGCCGCAGCCCGAAATGCTGAAGGCATAGCGTTAGCCACTGTTTGAGTTAGTGTTTCTGTAACTGGCCTTGCCCTCCTTTTGGAGGGCTTTTTTATGCCTGGGCGTTTTCCCCGGATCGCGCTGCGCTTATCCGGGCTACATGATGTGCATATGGGGTAGCCCGGACAGGTGCACAGCACCGCCTCCGGGAAGAGGAGTTAATACCAACAGAAAACCCCGGCTGACCGCTCCGGGGTAAACGATGAGGACATTTTTTAAGTTAGAATGAGTAGGCAACACCTACGCGGAAACGGGTCTGGCGATCGCTGCGATCGTTGACGCCGACGTTGCCGAGCTCGCCATACGGCGCCCAGTTTTTATCCAGCTTGTAGGCAACCTTGAGGTTGTACTCCTGAGAGTAAGGTTTATTGTCGTTGCGTTTAACCCCTTCGGTACTGCGCGCATAAACATAGTTCAGCTCGGCACGCCAGTCGCCGAACACGTAACCGGCCCACGCATCGCCACGGTTGACTTTATCATCCTCTTTCCCTGCATTCGCCGGGTAGCGGGTGTAGTCATAACGATAACGGGCAGCAACGTAGAAACCATTATCGAAGCTGTATTGCACGCGCAGATTCGGCTTGTAGATTGAGCGGCTATCGTTACTTTCAATATTGAACCCCGGCGTGACCGAGAAGTTCTTGTTAGCCTTCCACTGCCAGCTAATGCTCTCTTCATGACCATTACCGACGAAATCAGAATAAGGCTGGCTGGTGTTATCGCCGCCCGACTTCCACTTCGCCTCAACGGAGAAGCCAAAGCCGTTAGCGAAACGATGGGAGACGGAGACGCGGTCAGCGTTGGTCTTATCCGTTTTGCCTCCATCAATGAATTCGTGACGTAAATCTACCGTGACTGCCGAAGCTGCGAAAGACATGCCACAGAGTGCAGCAAGGGCCAGAGATCTTGCGAACATAAATTACCCCTCATAATTAAAATATCGTTTCGTTTTTATAAAACCGCATTTTATTTTTTAGGCAATAATGTTTTAGTGATCGCGATCGTAATTATTTGTTTCAAAAAAGGTGGCACAAAAAGACGTGACAAAGCTCAACAAAATAGAGCGTTACAAAGGAATTTTCAGGAGGGAAATGCCTGCGGTAAAAACAAAAAAGCCTCCATCGGGAGGCTCAGTTTACTCACATCAGAAAGGGCTTATTAACGTTCAACCGCCAGGGCCACGCCCTGACCGCCGCCGATGCACAGCGTAGCCAGCCCTTTGCGGGCATCGCGTTTAATCATCTCGTGCACCAGTGAAACCAGAATACGGCAGCCGGAAGCGCCAATGGGGTGGCCCAGCGCAATCGCGCCGCCGTTCACGTTCACCCGCCGCTCGTCCCATTCCAGAACCCTGCCGACCGAAATAGCCTGAGCGGCAAAAGCCTCGTTGGCTTCGATAAGATCGACCTCATCCAGCTTCCAGCCCGCACGTTCCAGGCAGCGACGGGTGGCATGGACCGGCGCGATGCCCATCAACGCCGGATCGACGCCAACGCTGGCGAAGGCGCGGATGCGCGCCAGAATCGGCAGCCCCAGCTCCTCTGCTTTGGCTTCGCTCATCATCATTACCGCCGCCGCGCCATCGTTAATGCTTGAGGCATTCCCTGCGGTGACCGAGCCCTGCAGGTCAAAGGTCGGAAGCAGGCTGGCGAGCGCTTCAGCGCTGGGGTCAACGCGCGGTTGTTCATCGGTGTCCACCAGGCGGAGGGTACCGTTGAGTTCACTGGCTACCGGCACGATTTCATCGCGAAAACGACCGGAATCAATCGCCCGCCGCGCTTTATGCTGCGAGCTGAGCGCCCAGGCGTCCTGTAGTTCACGGCTAATATTGTACTCGCGCGCCAGATTCTCCGCCGTCACCCCCATATGATAATCATTGAACGCATCCCACAGGCCGTCGTGGACGAGGCTATCGATAAGCTGACTATTGCCCAACTGCGCGCCGGTACGGCTGTCGGTCAGCACGTGCGGAGCGCGGCTCATATTCTCCTGCCCGCCGGCGATAACCACGTCCGCTTCGCCGCACTGAATCGCCTGCGTGGCCAGGTGCAGCGCCTTGAGCCCGGAACCGCATACATCGTTAATGGTAATGGCAGAAACGGTATTGGGCAGCCCGCCGCGGATTGCCGACTGGCGCGCAGGATTCTGGCCGGTGCCCGCCGTCAGTACCTGGCCGAGGATCACTTCATCTATACTCTGGGGATCGACGCCGCTGCGCTCAACTAACGCCTTGACGACCACGCTGCCCAGCTCTACCGCGGAATGACGCGATAACGTGCCCTGAAAACAGCCGATGGGCGTTCGCAACGCGCCGACAATTACGACATCTTTCATCCTCTACCTCTGCTCCGCCTCTGCGCAAAGAAACAGCATCATAGTAGTGAATTGTTATCAAAAAATTTCGCAATTGTTTAAAAAAAGTGAGGGGAATCACAAAGATTGTGGGCGATTTTAGCGCTTGCGGCTGGCGACAACGCCATTGTTACGCATCGTGCAGGCATTGTTGGCAGGTGGCGCCTTACCTGCCTGACGAAAAGCAGCCCCGCGCAATCAATATCGGGCCAGCTAGCGGCACCGAAGCCCCGCAAGGTATCGGCCGCCGGGCGATGCGAAAATAATGGGCGCTATTCACGCCGATGCCCCTGCAGATGCTGACGCAGCCAGCTTCCCGCCTCTCCCGGAGGCGCCTTTTTATTCCACAGCAAATCGGTCGATATCACCCGCGGCCAACCGGCAATGTCCAGCGCCACCAGACTGCCGCTACCGGCAAACTCCTCCACCAGCGCGCTGGGCAAAATACACCATCCCAGCCCCTGAGCCGCCATGCTGAACAGCAGAAGATAGTTAGGCGCCGACCATACCAGCCCGCGTGCCGGTTCCGTCGTGTTTTCCAGATAGGTGCTCAGGCGCAGCTCGCGCCAGCTAAACAGCTCGTCACGGGTCACCCTGCCCTGGGCCGCCAGCGGATGCCGGGGAGCCACGTAAATAGCCATTTCGGTTTGCATCGGCAGCCGGATGCTGCCGATTTCTGTCGGGTAGTTATCTCTGGCCTCAATCAGCCCCACCTGCGCACGCTCCTTTTGTAGCAGGTCGATAACATCGTCATCTTCGCCAATCAGGCACTCAAATTCGGTATGCGGAAAATGGCGATCGAACTGCGCCAGCAGATCTTCCAGCACATCGGGATGCAGCGTATCGGAGAGCACAAAGGTCAGACGCGCTTCCGTCTTACCGGACAGCGAAATTGCCAGCTCATCAAGCCTGTCGCTGGCCGCCAGAATCGCTTTCACGTAGCTGAGCACCTGCTCGCCCTGCGGCGTCAGCGCGGGCTGTCTGGCGGTACGATCGAACAACGTCACACCTAGATCGGCTTCCAGGTTGGCGATCGCGGTGCTGATGGTGGACTGGCTTTTGCGCAGCCGCCGCGCCGCGGCAGAAAATGAACCGCAGGCGACGGCTTCGACGAAAGCGGTAAGGGCTTCGGGAGAATAGCGCATGAACTATCTACTTTATCGATGGATACTATCTTTTGTTTATCACATTTATCCATAAAATGCCGGATATTTCCTTATAATGTTTGGAGGCAACGAACCATGCAACAACGACATGTTCAGCGCAAAACGCTGACGGAACGGGTTATCCACGCTATCAGCTTTGAAGGCCTGGCGACGCTGATCCTCGCCCCTACCGCCGCGTGGCTTATGCAGCGCTCGGTCGTGGAAATGGGCGGACTGAGTATCCTGCTCGCCACGCTGGCGATGGTCTGGAACATTATCTATAACGCCCTATTCGACCGCCTGTGGCCGACCTCCCGGGTCGTGCGGAACCTGCGGGTTCGCGCGCTGCACGCTCTCGGCTTCGAGTCAGGCTTTATTATAATTGGCGTCACCATGGTCGCGCTGGTACTGGGCGTCTCGCTGATGCAGGCGTTTATGCTGGAAATTGGCTTTATGCTGTTTTTCCTTCCCTACACCATGGCGTTTAACTGGGTCTGGGATATGCTGCGCGAACGCGTCATAAAGGTTCGCCAGCAGCGAATCGCCGCCCGCCAGTAATTTTTGCAACGCGCCCGGCCGGTAACGGGCGCTCCACGGCTTCACTTCTTCGCCAGAAACTATCGCCCCAGCTCATCCATAAATGTGATAAATTGCACTCCTTTTTGTTCGTTTTCTGGTTGATAAAGTCGCATAATGTCTAAAATTTGGTCTAAAGAAGAAACTCTGTGGAGTTTCGCCTTATATGGCACTGCTGTAGGCGCTGGCACGTTATTCTTGCCGATCCAACTGGGATCCGCTGGCGCCATCGTTCTGTTCATCACCGCGCTGGTCGCCTGGCCTCTGACCTACTGGCCGCATAAAGCGCTGAGCCAGTTCATTCTTTCCGCTAACATCGCTCCGGGCGCGGGGATCACCGGCGCCGTTAATCACTATTACGGTAAAAAGATCGGCAGCCTGATCACCGGTCTCTATTTTCTCGCCTTTTTCGTGGTCGTGCTGATTTACGCCGTCGCCATCACCAACTCGCTTGCGGAACAGCTTGCCAGACACGTGCCCATCACTTCGCAAATACGCGCGCTTCTCAGTCTGGGCGTGGTGCTGGTGCTGAATCTGATCTTTTTAATGGGCCGCCACGTCACGATTAAAGTCATGGGCTTTTTGGTCTTTCCGCTGATCGCCTGTTTCCTGTTTCTCTCCATCTATTTAATGGGCAGCTGGCAGCCAGCCTACCTGACCAGCCAGATGCAGCTGTCTTCGCACACGTTCCACCAAATCTGGATCTCTATTCCCGTGATGGTTTTCGCTTTTAGCCATACGCCGATCATTTCGACTTTTGCTATCGATCAGCAGGAGAAATACGGCGAGCAGGCCATGGGTAAATGCAAAAAAATCATGAAGGTGGCCTACACCCTCATCTGCGCCAGCGTGCTGTTTTTCGTCTTCAGCTGCCTGCTGTCGATACCGGCCACCTATATTCAAACCGCGCGTGATGAAGGGGTCACGATTCTTTCCGCGCTATCGATGATGCCGGGTTCACCGGCGTGGCTGGCGGTCACCGGGATTATTGTGGCGGTGGTAGCGATGTCAAAATCGTTCCTCGGCACCTATTTTGGCGTGATTGAAGGCGCCAGCGAAATGGTCAAAACCGCTCTCGCCCAGGCGGGGATTCGTAAAAGCCGCGCCTTTAATCGGGCGATGTCGATCCTGCTGGTCTCGACGCTGACCTTCGCGGTGTGCTTTATCAATCCCAACGCCATCTCAATGATTTATGCGATCAGCGGCCCGCTTATTGCGATGATCCTGTTCATCATGCCCACCCTGTCCACGTATCTTATTCCGGCGCTGAAGCCTTACCGTTCAGTGGGTAACTTCATCACCCTGGTGGTCGGTTTGCTCTGCGTATCGGTGATGTTTTTTAGCTAGTCCCTGACGTGCGGCGAATTCTTTATTCGCCGCACGTTCTGCCAATATTCTCATCCCACCACTCTCCCTGACGGCATACACTTATCCTTTGCATACAATGAAAGCGAGGATGGCTATGTCCAGCGTAAAATTATCCGGTACCGCGACGTTAGGCGATCGTCAGGTTTATCGCCTGGGATACGGGGCGATGCAGCTTGCGGGACCCGGCGTCTTCGGTCCGCCAAAAGATCCGCAAACCGCTATCCGCGTCCTGCAGGAAGCGGTCGAGTCGGGAGTTAATCATATCGATACCTCCGATTTTTACGGCCCCCACATCACTAATCAGCTTATTCGCCAGGCGCTGCATCCCTACCCCGACGATCTGTGTATCGTGACCAAAGTCAGCGCCCGCCGGGACGATAAAGGCAACTGGCTACCCGCCATGTCGCCCGCGGAGCTCACTCAGGCGGTAGAGGATAATCTGCGCAATCTGGGTCTCGACGTGCTGGAGGTGGTGAATCTGCGCAGTATGCTCGGCACTCACGGCCCGGTTGAGGGGTCGCTGGAAGGGCCTTTAACCACCCTGCTGGAGCTGAAAGAACGCGGACTGATTCGCCATATCGGACTGAGTAACGTCACCGCCAGACAGGTAAGCGATGCGCAAAAAATGACGCCTGTCGCCTGCGTTCAGAACCAGTACAACGTAGCAAACCGTCAGGATGACCCGCTTATCGACGAGCTGGCGGCGCAGAATATCGCCTGGGTCCCTTTTTTCCCGCTGGGCGGCTTTACCCCGCTCCAGGCCCGGGAGCTGAACGAGGTTGCCGCTTCGCTGGATGCCACGCCGATGCAGGTAGCGCTGGCCTGGCTGCTCCAGCGCTCGCCAAATATTCTGCTTATTCCGGGCACCTCTTCGCTACAGCACCTGCACGAAAATCTTGCCGCCGCGGAATTAACCCTTCCGGCCGATGCGTTAGCCATTCTGGATAACCTCCAGCCTCACGCCTGATTCTCAGGCTTCTGCCAATGGATATTCGCAGAAGTCTGCTCCTCAATATTTGCCTGGAATTACCTTTACGCCACTGGCACTATACATCCTACAATTAGGTGTTATCTGCATTATTCCTTCACGGATAACCCCTATGCAAAGCATAGCTTTATCCTTTTCCGACTGGCCTCCTAAATGGAGGCTTCTGTCGTTTTTGTCTCGCCAAACTTTTTGAACTCTTGATTACAGGAAAAACAATATCGCATTCAAAGTTTATACAAATCAATTTAGCTGCAAAGATAGCTAACAACATCAAACGCTCATAAAAACATCTGGTTAACACAATCAGAATGTTTGTATTGCCATATAAAAAATCAACCACACAATAACAATTTACAAGGATTTCACATGACAGAGGGAACGATAAAGACGAGTAAGTATGAAATCATTGCTATTTTCAGGGAAGAGCTTCGAAAGCAGGCGGAGATAGAAGTTTTTGTTAATAACAAAAGCACGATAACCCAGCTGACGCGGGTGGATTTTGCCGAGTTTCATATCACCACCACCTGCAAAATCCCCGCCGGGCATAAAGTTAAATTTATTCTGCATAGCGATTCAGGGAAAATCGAATTTTGCTCTACGCTAAAGAAAATCTATGCCAGCAGCGAAGGGAAAGGCAATAAAGTCGCGTTTACCCTGCCTGAATGTATCCAGGTGGTCCAGCGCCGCCGCGATCCCCGATTCCGTCTGCGCCACGAGCATGAATTCTTCTGTCACGGCAGGCACAAAAATGGAGAAAATTATCTTTTCGAAATCAAAGACATTTCGGATGGCGGCTGCGCGCTGATGACCCAAAGCCCTAATCTGAAATTCATCAGCCATAACGCCATTCTCAAGAATGCGATCCTCGCCCTCGCCGAATATGGCGAAGTTACCGTAGATTTAGTCATAAAAAACGTTGTCATGGTGACTTTAGATGATAACGAGAAGCCGGACAGCTACTACCAGATTTCTTGTCAGTTTAAATTTCGTAACCTCGATAACAAGAAGAGAATTGAGAAAGTGCTGCTCGACTTGATTATGGAAGCCAAAAGAAAAAAGAGAGTCTGAACCCTTGGACAGTATATTACTCTACACTGATGACAATATCATTGGACAAGCCATTCACGATTATATGATCGATCGCGCCAGGCACATCACGACCCTGAACTTTCAGGATATTGTCAAAGGTATCTGCGCCCCACCGACCGCGACGGTCATTATCAATATTATTCACAAAGATATCTCTGCGGCCACCACGGTCGCATTACTCAACACTTTACGAAAGCGCCTGACGCACTGCGCGCTGCTGGTGCTGATTGTAAAAAGCGAGCTCTCCAGCCTGTTTCGGGAACTGATTGATATGGACAACCTTATGATTCTTACAGAAAAATCTTCTTTGTCAGACTATTCAGCTATCCTCAGCAAACCCTTGACCGCCGAAGGCTGCCAGGCGTTATGCACCCAACGCAGGCTGACCGCCAGGGAGCTTCAGGTACTGGAGTTAATCATCGCCTGCAACAACAGCAAACGAATCGCAGCGCTCCTTGATATTGACCACAAAACGGTACACAGCCACCGGGTACATATTATGAAAAAATTGGGAATGAATAGCTCACGAATAATGCATAAAAGCATAGTCAATATGTATCACTGCTGAGACTAAAAATATGTGGGTGACCAATCAAAAGCCGATCATTTATTGGCAATCAGCCTTTAATAATCATTCCCATTGGCAGAAAGGTCACCTATAATAATATTACCCTCTCCTGACCTCTGACCCCATTTTGACGAGAGATAATGAACGCAACTCTGTTTACCAGCCATAATCTATCACGTAGCGATATATCCGTGCGTTATGTCTTTCAAAAGATGTTTTCCCCAAAAGGCACGCTCGTCGCCGTTGAATGCCTGAGTCGTTTTGACCGCCTGGCGATATCTCCGGAAAACTTCTTCCGCTATGCCAATACTGGTTTACGTGAAAGCATTTTTATGGAACAACTGGCGCTTATCGAAAAACATAAACAGTGGTTTAATAAAAACGGCATCTCGGCAACCATCAATGTTGATGACCATATTCTTAGCGTATTGCTAAGGCCGGAGATTAAAACGCTGGTCGACCATATCGGCTGCGTTCATTTTGAAGTTACCGAGAACTCCAACAAATTATTGAATAATGCTCTCGCCGCCTGGAATGATCCGCAAAGCACCACGCTCTGGCTCGATGATTTCGGTTCAGGCAACGCGGGTATTAGCGCTATTTGCGGTTATCACTTTGATTATGTCAAAATCGATAAAGATTTTTTCTGGCATTTAATGCATAAAGAGTTTGGTCGGCCATTAATGGATGCGCTGGTCACGTTCCTTTCCCGTAACCACCATAACGTGATTATTGAGGGCGTAGAAAGCGAAGCGCATAAGAAATGGTTACAGGGTATGGAGTGGTTTGCTATTCAGGGCCATTACTGGCAGGAAGTCAGCATTGAACAACTGATCCAGGAAGAGATCGCGGTTTAAAAAAATGCCGGAAAATTCCGGCATCAATATTATCCCTCGGGCCATCCCACCGGCGACTCAATTATAAACCAGCTCCCAGGTCGCCCAGCTGGTCAACGGACCGCTGGTGGCTTTTTCCGGCGCTGGCGTCACGTAGCCAATGTAATAAGTAAATACGCCGCCATCTACCGCCTTTTCTACCAGCGGTACGCGGTTTTGTTGAGGATCGGCCGGAACAATTTTATTGCTTTTATCCAACGTATTATTGTCGTTGGTTGAGAGCGCGAGGAAGATATGGCTGGCCCCGTCCGCTCGCGTATTCGCCAGATAACCGGCATTTTCATTGCTGACCGCCTTGACCATATATCCATCAACCCAGCGTACGCTGACCAGGCGGATCTCATCTTTATCGGCCGCGCCGCCGTCGTACCGTAGCTGGCAGTTAGAGAGCTCCAGGGTAAAGGGCTGCGGTTTCATAAATGCGCCGGCGCCGCGATCGTGCACTTCCGCCAGGCTGACCGGTGCCAGCCAGACGCTGCCGCTCCCCGCGTTGTGACCGCCGTTGAGCGCCACGCTACAGGAAATATCGGTCACTCGTCCGGCAAAATCCACCCGCCCGCGATCGTAATTGGTTTCGAAACCCCACGCCGTTGAGGCCATCAGCGCCCCGCTTATCAGGGTCAGCTGAATGAGTCGTTTGCTAATTTTGAATCGTGCTGCATCACTCATACCCGCCTCCCGAATTAATCGTACGTCAGGTTAAAGATCATGTGCGACTCCACCTCACCGGTACTGGTGGTCGGCGCATATTGATAGAAACGCGCATGCAGAGGCAGGGTGATATAGCGGGTCTCCTGCGTGCGCAGCGTACCGACGCTGTACTTTTTGTTGAACTCCAGCGGCACGCCATCTTTCAAAACCTGAATACCAATCCCTTTCGCCAGCGAGCTACCGGATTTTTCATTCAGCAGCGCGCCTCGAGCGTTCGTGGTGCCGGTCGCCAGCGTACCGGAAAAAGAGGTCTGGATATTGGCATAGCCCGACTCGCTTAATCCGCCGCTGCACTGCAGCTCAATATTAAAATCCTTACCTCCGGCGGTAGTGCCGACGCCGTTAAGATCGCTGCGCTTAATGGTGCCAACATCAACGTTCATATTTTTGCCGCTCAGGATAGTGCATGAGGGCGACACCACGGTGATCGCGTTGGCGCTCAGGTACGTCACCAGAATCGGGTTGTTACCGTTCTCCCAGTCATAAGAGGTATATTTCCCCGCCGCCAGAGTACCGCTCCCGGTCACGCTGGCAGTTTTAATCACTTCCAGCGTAAAGCGTGAGCCTTCCAGCGAGTAATTCGTGGTCCTGCTGGCGTAGCTCGAGTAAACATCCGGGTAGATAATATTCACCGTCGCCCCGCCGCGGCTAAAGCGCAGGCCGATACCGGGCACGTTGGTAGAGTAAATTTTATTTCCCAGATCCGTCGCGCCGGTGGAAACGATTTTGGCCGCAAAGCGGTTATTGCCGCTGCTGCAGCTATAGCTGGCCCCGCCCGGCGCCGACATAGTCCAGTTACGGGAAACGATCACCGATCCTACCGGCAGGTCAGGTGGAACCACCACCCTCCCCACCACCATGTCGAGGTTAACGGTCGGCTGCGACAGACGCGTACAGTACGCCCATGCCGACGTGGTTCCCATCGCCATTAAGCCAATAAAAAGCGTCAGTTTTTTCATTAGCGACATAGCGTTTCCTTTGTTTTTTGCTGACTTAACTCTACCGAACACTGTCCACCGCTCCATTTGACCGTAGCCTGCGGCGCGCTGGCGTCGCTGATAAACATCATGCTGCCCTGGCCCACCACGCCAATCTCTTTCCCGGATGGGGCATATATCGTGGCGGCGAACGGTAACGGCAGGCCGTTTGCCTGGCGCGCCTGCAGAGTGATGTTGTTCTGCACCGTGGTATCGAAAGAGACCTTAACCACGCTGCCTTCCCACGGCACGACCTGCGCCACGGTACTGCCGAAGGCGACGTCGTCGCTGCTGCCTTTGGGATCAATTTCAACCGAGTTAATCCGGTAAGGCCGCAGATACGGCAGGATGGCATAGCCGTTGCTGTCGATGCGGGTCCCCGGCGAACCGGGCAGCATCGCGCCTGCGGCATCTTTTGCTTCAATCAGCGCCATCGTGGTGCCGCTTTCCGGCGAGAACACGACGCCATGCCGATGAGCAATTAGCGTTCCGCTGGCGCCCACGCCGCTCTGGCGATACCCTTCGCCCTGGCTATAGCTGCCGTTCAGCGTGGTCCACGGGGTACGGTAGCTGCCGTTCAGCGCCACGTCGTGCTGGCCGCCGGTCGAGGTCGTTGTCGACACGCCGTAGTTGAGGTTATTTTCGCTATCCAGCGAACCGTTGACCCCAATCTGCGAGCTGGCGAAGCGCGAGTTATTAAACGAGGTGTTTGACGTCAGGTTAGCCGTACGGTTTTCGCCGAACCATAGCGGGTAGCTAAAGTTGAGTGAAACGCGATCGTCACGACGGTGGCCGGAGCTATCCGGGGTATAGACGCGCTGGGCGCTGACCGACCACGAGAGCCGACCGTACATGTTGTTGTAACTAAACTGGTACTGCTTTTCCGTTCCCGAACGGTTCCAGTAATCCGCCACCCGACCGCTAAGGTAAAAACCGCCCCAGCCGTCCGGCAGATTCTGGTTAACGGTAAACGTCATCCCGTTTTTCTGCCGCCATACGGTGTAGCTGCTGCGGTGGTTCTTTTCCTGATCGACGGCGTACAGCGCGTCGTTCAGGTTGTAGTAGCCTTTGGTGGAGTAGCGATACGCCGCCAGCACGATACTGGTCTGGGTTTCGGTAAACATACGGTTAAAGGTGGCGCGATAGCTCTGCCCCTGCTCGTCAAGGGTATCGCTCTTCAGCCGCGAGTGGGTAACGTCGAAGGAGAGCGCGCCGATGCCGGTATTCATCCCGGTTCCCAGCAGAAAGGCCTGATAGTCATCAAAGCCGGTGACGCCGGTATAGCCGGTGAACAGGTTATTCAAACCGTGCTGAAAGGTTCCCTGGTAAAGCATCGGTTTATTACGCAGGGAGCTATCGTCGACCTTACCGGCAGAAAGCGCATAGCGGGTCATTCCCGGACGCAGCAGCTGCGCCACTGAGGCGTAAGGTACGCTGAACACCTCAACCGAACCGTCGGCCTCTTTTACCGATACTTCAAGATCGCTACCGTAGCCGGAAGGATAGACATCCTGCAGGGTAAACGGCCCCGGCGGTACCGTAGTCTGATAGATAATATTGCTGCCCTGGCGCACCGTCACCAGGGCATTGCTTTGCGCTACGCCGCGAATTTCGGGAGCGTAAGAGCGCATGCCGTCCGGGAACATATTGTCATCGGTCGCCAGGTTGACCCCGCGCAGGCCAATCGTGTCGAAGAACTCGCCGCTGGTAAAAATCTGCCCGCCGCTGACTATCGAATTAATCTGCGGAACAGGACGCTGCAGCCAGGTCTGGTTGCTGTTCCAGTGAGCTTTCCCCTGCTGCTGCTGCCAGTTCAGGTTACCGATATGCTTGAGCAGCCAGCCGTCCCACGACAGGCCCGCGTTAACGCCAAGGTACGCGCTGCTGTTATCAGAGCCGTTGTTCGACGACGTGTGGCTATTCCAGGCGTTCGCCATCCAGCCTAAATTCAGCGCCGCAACGCCTTTATCCCAGAATTCCGGGCTGACAAAGTTTTTCAGGCGCTGATCTTCATAGATTTGCGGTACGGAAATATCCAGTCGCAGAGAGGACTGAATCAGCGTGTCTTTAACATTATCTTCGTTACGCCACTCCTGCAGGCGTCCGCAGAATCCCTCTTTTTCGCTGAGCTGCGGGTTAAACTTTTCCGGCGAGATCCCGTACTGCATCAGCATCGCTTTGGTGTAGCAGACGCCCATTTTGCCATCTTTACCGGCGGTGATTTTCAGGTCGTAGCGCCCTTTCCATTCGCCGTTGGTATACACATCGAGGGAATAGACGCCCTCGCTGATAGCGCTGGTCGAGAAGCGCGACAGGTCGACCTTTTCGCGACTACCGACGATAAAACCATCGTTAAACTGATAGACCGTTCCCGGGTTTTCCTGTCCGCTGGAAAATGGCGGAAAGCAGCACAGCGCAACCGCAATCGTCGTGCTTAATCTTCCCGGGCAGATTGACCTCTGCTTCATGATCGTTTCCCTTATTTGACGGTAACTTTCACTGCGACGTCTGCGCCATAATCATTAATATTGTTAACGGTCAGGGTCTCACCTTTGCTCACCGCAGAAGAGAGGGCGATGGTCTGAATGGACTGCGGGGCAAGCATGACCGTTTTGCTATTCAGCGCTTTGCCGCCGTTACGGGAGATACGGCTTACGGTGATATAAAAGGGTGTTGGATTACCGATCGACAGGCTGCTGCCGTTAGCGGAGAGCGCTAATTTGTCTGCCGCCGCGTCGCGATTGCCTAAACCGGCAGGACGATAAATAAACTTAAAGCGCGAACGAATCGCCAGCTGCAGAATATTCTGTCCTTCATTTTTCTGGCTGGCCTCGACCGGCGGTATTTCCAGAAGATTCAGCCACCATAGCGTCTCTTTATCTTTAGCCAGTCCCGCATTGCTGCCGAGCTTAATACGCAGGGTCTGGCCGCTTTTCGCATCAACGCGGGAAATAGGCGGCGTGATAATAAATGGTGTGGTAATGGTATCCGGCGTCGCATCGGCATTACCGTTGTCCAGCCAGGCCTGCGCCAGCGCCGGACGGTCGGCGGTGTTAGAGAGCTGCACCGTTATTTCTTTTTCATTTCCTGGGTAAATAAAACGGGTGCCGTTAACAATAATATTGTTGGCATGGGCCGCAAAACTAAAAATGAAACAGAAAAAAAGGGCAATACGCTTCATGCTGACCTCAGAATAAAAAATAAGCGGCAGCAGTGGCCGCTTTATTATTGTTGTATACCCTCAATAATTCGAATTGCAGAAAGGCGGCAAGAGCGTGACAAATACGTTCCCGACGAATTTGTCCAGCCGAAGGCTGTCCTTCGCTGAGAGGCAGGAGCTTCTCATTAATCCCCGGGAGCTTACTCCAGTAAGTGACTGGGATGAGCGAGCGTCGCCAGCGCCTGTGCTATTCGAAAGATTGCGGATATAAACCGCCCCGGCGCGAGGCGGCTTTATCTCTCAGTCGATATTACTGATAAGTAATTTCGTAAGTCGCGTAGCTGTTAACCACACCGGTGGTGACAGTCGTCGGGGTGCTGGTAGCGTAGCCAACGTAGTAAGTGAAGCGCGCGCCGTCCTGAACGGCAGAAGCATCGCCGGTCGCTTTAGGCTGGGTGGCATCACCCGGGATGATTTTGTTGGTCAGCGCGGTCGCGTTGTCGGTGGACAGAACCAGCTGGATATTCTGCGCGCCAGCGGCTTCGGTGTTCGCCAGGTAGCCCTGCTGCTTAGCAGTAGCGCCGGCCAGCAGGTTACCGCCAGTCCAGTTCACGCCCAGTTTGCTCACATCGTCCTGTTTGGTACCGTCAGCGGCCTGGCAGTCAGACACATCGATAGTGAAAGATTTCGGTTTCAGATAGGTATCCGCAGCGGCGGCTTTAACTTCAGTTAAAGTCACCGGTGACAGATAAACGTTTGCATCGCTGCCCTGGCCATTTACGGAAACAGTACAAGATACATCGGTAACTTTACCGAAGAAATTAACCTGACCGCCGCCTACATTGGTATCAGCAGCATTTGCTGCAGCCATACCAAAAAACGCAGTCGCCATTGCAGCAGAGAGAAGAACCTTTTTCATTGCCATTTCCTTGTCAGAGTGAATTAAGTATCGATGAGCAAACAGTTAATTCGCACAAAAGTCAGAAGCGATTTGCGATGCTCACTTGTGCAACTGTTAATAGAAACTTCGACTGACCGGAAGCCGCAATATTTAAGGCGTCAGGAACGAATTCTAATAAAGAAATCGTCAAGGCTGTCGGCGTCAAAGAATGCTATTTTTCGCTGACAAATATACATATGTTCACGAGCTGTTAATCAATGTAACAGATAGCTGACAACTATTAATAATTCAGGATTGATAGCAAGAAACGAAGTTATTGTTATTTACACGGAAGGGGAAAAGACGATATGGAATTAACAATATAGCAACCTATATTGGCATAAAAACTATTTCCCCCCAGTCAGAACACTCTTAATCGCTCGCTGATCGGGTATTTTTCGCCAGCTGAAAATGCTGATGTAGCGCTCGCCATCCTGCTGACGTAATCGTCACTTCGCGGAATCCCGGGGTAGTGGTAAACCAGCCTTTCTGCAGACCGTGCTGCAGCAGCGCCGCGCCTGCCGCCCCACCGAGATGAAAGCGACGTTCGCTCCAGTCAAGGCAGCCGCAGCACGCTTTGCGCCGGGAGCCGCTCTTCGTCATTATCCCCAGGCGCGCAAACTGCGCTTCGCCGACGGGCGTCAGAGTAGTGCCATCAGGCGCTAACCACGCTTCGCGCAGCAGAAAATCATACAGTGATACCGCCACTTCGCCGGCCAGATGATCGTAACAGGTACGCGCGACGCGTAAATTAACCGGCGTTGCGGTGGACAGCGCCACCGCACGCTTGCCGGCCATGGTCATCATATTTTCCAGCAATCCGGCAACATCGCTACCGGCGAGGCGGTAGTAGCGATGGCGGCCCTGGGCAAGACACATCAGCAAACCGCTGCTGACCAGCCGGCTAAGATGCGCGCTGGCGGTGGAGGGGGAAATGTCGGCCACGGTGGAAAGCTCGGTAGCCGTCCACGCCCGGCCATCCATCAAGGCGCAAAGTATCTTCAACCGCGAGGCATCCGCCATTGCCGACGCCACTGCCGCCATCGCCAGGGCCAGCGATTCATCGTCTTCAATCCGCTCAACAGGTTTTAACATAGCGCCTCGCTTATTTTCCCAACGGCAAACTGCCGCCATATTACGTTAATCGGCATGTTGAGAACGATATTCGCGCAGCACCCGGGCAACCCGAATTTGATAGCAGGCGAAGATGCTCTCCCGTCCCTCTTTCTGCGCAGCCTGATGGCAAAGGTTGCGCCTCCACGCCAGTACCGCATCCTCATCACGCCACCAGGAGAGCGACAGAATTTTGCCTGCCGCAGTCAGGCTTTGAAAACGCTCAATGGCAATAAAACCGTCAATATCGCTCAGCAGCGGCTTCAGCTCCGCCGCCAGCGTTAAGTAGCGCTCCTGGCTCGCCGGGGTAACCTCAGCTTCAAAAAGTACTGCAATCATACCGTCGTCCTCACGCAATCAGTGTGAAGGCCAGGATATCTTCTTTGCCGGGCTCAATGCTTCGCTGATGGGCGAAGTATGATGGCTTTTATTGTGCAAAAAACATCCCACATATTCACAAAAGCAATAGTTAATAACCTGAAGAAAGCTAATCGCGCCTCTTTTGAAACTATTTTCTAAGGCCTGAAACAGGTCCAAAAAGAGAGCATCTATATGTTTTTATTGAAAATAAAAAAACAAAAATCAGCTAATTCATCATCATACCGTCACAAAAGTGTGATCTAAATCGCACTTTTTGCAACGCGCGTTATAGTTAGCAGACTTATTATAAGTCCATCGAAAGCAACCACGCTTTCCACCATAAAAGTTAAAAGGATAAACACCATGAAAAACGTAAAATTACTTGCCGCTGCCGGTATGCTGTCTCTGGTCTCTTTTGCTAGCTTCGCTCAGCCTGTTAGCGTAACCGCAGATACTCTGGACAACGCCGAAGCCAAAATCGCTGCCATTGCTAAAGACCAGGGTGAGTCTTACCACATTACCGAAGCTTATACCGGTAACCAGGTACATATGACCGCCGAGCTGTCTAAATAATCGAATGGTTGCAGAGGGAGCTGCCGGACAGGTCGCCTGAAGGCGGCTGGTCTGGCTCCCGCCACATAATAAGCACCCAGCAATGTCGAGCCCCTTGATGGGGCTTTTTTTGTTTTTGGCGAACAGTGAACCCGCAGCCCGGTTTGTGGGTTCACCGCCGTCTGCGGTGCAGTAGCCCGGACAGATGCGCAGCATCGCCTCCGGGAAATTTGGCCACTCTGCACGCTACTCCCGGGGGCGGCGCTTGATGCGCCTTGCCCGGGCTACAGGTTCATCGCCGTCTGCGGGCCGGTAGCCCGGACAGATGCGCAGCATCGCCTCCGGGATTTACCGACCCGCTACAGCTCTCTTATTCGATAATGCGCGCTGAATCGACAGCACGCTGAATAGCACAATCACCAATCCCGCCAGCGCCAGCCCCTCAATTTTTTGTCCGAGGAAAATCCAGCCTAATAGTACCGCTGTCACCGGACTCAGCAGGCTCATTGCCGATACCGCTACCGGAGAAAGACGGCCAATACCGCGGAACCAGAGGCCATACGCGAGCATTGCCCCGGCAACGCACAGCCACAAATAACCCGCCGCCTGAGTCAGCGTTACCTGATGCAGCGGCGGATCGACCAATAACGCAATCGGCGCCAGTACAATACCGCCAATCAGCAGCTGCCAGCCTGTCAGGGCAATAACCGGCAAGGCGATCGCCCAGCGCCGCGACAGCCAGGTCCCAAGCGCCATACTCATCGCCCCCAGAAATGCCGCGCCGATCCCAAGCGGATCGAGCGTCATTTGCGGCGATAGCAGCAACATCGCCATTCCCACGATCCCCGTCATTGCTGATAGCACCGCGAGCCAGGGCGATCGCTGACGATCGACGCACCATGCCAGCAGCATCACCAGCAGCGGCTGGATAGCGCCAATCACCGCCGCCAGTCCGCCCGGCAGCCGATAAGCGGCAATAAACAGCAGCGCCTGGAACGCGCCGATATTCAGGATCCCGGTGACAATCAGCTTCCACCACTCGCCGCGCAGCGGAAGGCGACGGCTCCAGATCAGCAGGGCGATCCCGGCCGGCAGCACCCGCAGCAGCGCGGCGATAAACGGTCTATCGGGCGGCAGGAACTGCGAGGTGACAATATAGGTGCTGCCCCAGATGGCGGGCGCCAGCGCGGTTAAGAATAGATCTACAACAAGGTTGCGCGAAACAAAGGCCATGATTTTATCTTCATATCAAGGTAAATTATGGCGTAAGTATGTATCGATATTTATCTTGATATCAAGACAAGTGGGCATTAATGGACAAATCACCGCAGACCGACGCCGTGGATCGCATTCTTGAACAGTGGAAACGGGAACGCCCCGATCTCGATTGCACTCCAATGGGACCGTTCGGTCGTCTGAAGCGCTGCGCGCTGCTGCTGGAACCGCGCATTGAAGCGGCTTTTCTTCGCCATGATTTAGTGCGCTGGGAGTTTGACATGCTGGCGACTTTGCGACGGGCGGGCGATCCGTTCGTGCTGTCGCCAACCCAGCTCTTTTCAACGTTAATGATCACCTCCGGCACCATGACCCATCGTCTTAAGGCGCTGGAAAAACGAGGGTTTATTCGCCGACTGCCAAACCCGGACGATGCGCGCAGCATGCTGGTCGCGCTGACGCATGAGGGGCGGAAGTTAATCGACAGGGCGGTAGAGAGCCACGTGGAAAATGAGCGGCAGCTGCTGGATGGCCTTTCTGCGGGGCAGCGCCAGCAGCTTGATGAAGCGCTGACGGTGTTTATGCGTCTGTTGGAAAAAGAGTAATACCACTCTGCTTTGACAGGGTGCTCATACTGCTGCCGGCTCACCTTTGATGACGCATCACCGTTATTTCCCCGGAGGCGATGCTACGCATCTGTCCGGGCTACCGGATCGCAGACGGCGATGAATCTGTAGCCCGGGCAAGGCGCGTGAGCGCCGCCCCCGGGGCAGCGTGCAAAACGGCTGAATTTCCCCGGAGGCGATGCTACGCATCTGTCCGGGCTACCGACTACCGGCCCGCAGATGGCAATGAACCTGGGTATCTGTCCGGGCTACCGGATCGCAGACGGCGATGAATCTGTAGCCCGGGCAAGGCGCGTGAGCGCCGCCCCCGGGGCAGCGTGCAGAACGGCTGAATTTCCCCGGAGGCGATGCTACGCATCTGTCCGGGCTACCGGATCGCAGACGGCAATGAATCTGTAGCCCGGGCAAGGCGCGTGAGCGCCGCCCCCGGGGCAGTGTGCAAAACGGCTGAATTTCCCCGGAGGCGATGCTGCGCATCTGTCCGGGCTACCGACTACCGGCCCGCAGATAGCAATGAACCTGGGTATCTGTCCGGCCTACCGGATCGCAGACGGCAATGAACCTGTAGCCCGGGCAAGGCGCGTTGAGCGCCGCCCCCGGGGCTGCATGCAGAACGGCTGAATTTCCCCGGAGGCGATGCTGCGCATCTGTCCGGGCTGCGGTTACCCATTACCGAGCGGAAAAGGGCGATCCTGCACGACCGTCTTCATGACCAATGTCGAACGTAAATGCTGCACGCCGGGCATTGCGGAGAGTTTATCATCGTACAGCTTCTGGAAGGCCGGAAGATCGCGCGTCACCACATGCATCAGATAGTCCGGATCGCCAAACAGACGCTGCGCCAGCACGATTTGCGGGATCTCTTCGACCGCTTCCTCAAACGCGCTTACCGCTTTTTTGTCCCCCTCTTTTAGCGTCGCGAAGACGATGGCCAAAAAGTTGAAGCCCATTTTGGCCGGATCAAGGTTGGCCCGATAGCCGGTAATCACCCCCTCCTGCTCCAGCGTGCGCAGCCGTCGATGGCAGGGCGAAAGACTGAGATTCACCCGTTCGGCCAGCTCGGTTATCGATAGTCGCCCGTCGGCCTGCAGCTCAGCAAGAATTTTTCGATCGATGCTATCCATTTGGAATATTTTCCCTCAGATTCCCCTTCCAGAGCATAACATTGAAAGCTCATTGCGCAATAAACCCGATATTCTTTTCCTCAAATAATCGCCGCTTTACGAGGGAAAACGATGAGAAACTGCCATCAACACGCAGGGGTGCGCTGGCCATGGAAATGAGCTTTATCGCCAGCTTTTGGCTGGTTTCCTTTCTGCTGATCATCACGCCGGGGGCTGACTGGGCCTACACCATCAGCGCAGGGATCAACGGTCGGCGCGTGATACCCGCCGTCGCCGGACTGATGTCCGGTCACCTGCTGGCCACGCTGATCGTCGTCGCCGGAATCGGCGTGTTAATCGCCGGCCACCCGCTGGCGCTATCGACGATTACCCTGCTGGGCGCGGGCTATCTGATGTGGCTGGGAATCGCTATTTTGCGCCATCCGCCAACGCCAGGCACACAGCAATACAGCGCGGATAGCTGGAATCGCTGGGCGATTAAGGGGCTATGCATTAGCGGCCTCAATCCAAAAGTTTTTCTTCTGTTTCTGGCCCTGCTGCCACAGTTTACCGACCCCCAGGGAAGCTGGTCGGTCGCGCAGCAGATGTCGGCGCTGGGCGGTATTCACCTTATCACCTGCACGCTGGTCTATTTACTGGTCGGCTACGGCGCCAAAGCGCTGTTAGCGACCCGGCCTCAAATCGCGCAAAAGGTCAGCATCGCTTCGGGGGTGATGATGGTCGCCATAGCCGCCCTGCTGTTTCTGGAGCAACTGAGGTAGCCTGCCATATAAGGCGCGAGCGCGTGTCCTGTTCGCGCCACGGCATTATTATGGCAAAAACGCATTGCTGTACGGTTATTTTGCATTCGTCATCACCCCACTCTAAATTAGCCAATGCGCATCTCTCGCTTCCTTATCAGCCAGATTTTTTGGCTACGCTACCCTCCGATATCCCCCCTCTTAGCGGCAGTTAAGGTTTATCTCATATGAAATAAAACAATTCTTAACGCTCCCCACAATTGTTGCGCTTCCTGTTTTCCCTATTCATAAGATGGTTTTTGCAGTATGGTTAACATTATTAGAAGTTATATACTGCTGCCTACCCAGTTAAGGAGAAAAAGAATGAGCAGGATATGGGCCCTACCCCAAACCGCAACGCCGAATATATATATAAAAATAAGAACTGCCTGTCCAAAAGAAGTCATATCGCTTAAATATTGCCAGCAGCAGCAATAAATAATGCACATGCAGCCGAATCTTATCATTATCTTATGATGGCCAAAAAGTGCGCTCGCCGGCTGTATAATAAAGGGAACTCAATGAAAAGCAATGCTATTTTAAAAAAAAGGAACTTCCTGACTCACAATGAAATAGAGTCATTGCTCAAAGCGGCCAACAGTGGTGCACATGCCACGCGCAATTATTGCCTGACATTATTGTGTTTTATTCACGGATTACGCGCCAGTGAAATATGCCGCCTGCAAATTTCCGATATCGACCTTAGTTCTAAATGTATCTATATTCACCGGCTTAAGAATGGATTTTCGACAACGCATCCTTTGCTAAATAAAGAAATCCGCGCATTAAAAAACTGGCTACAGGTCCGCGCCTCGTACCCGCAGTCCGACAGCGAATGGTTATTTCTCTCACGAAAAGGTAATCCTTTGTCTCGCCAGCAGTTTTATCAGATTATTTCCGCTTCTGGTGATAATGCCGGGCTATCGCTCGAAATTCATCCGCATATGCTCCGTCATTCATGCGGCTTCGCCCTGGCCAACATGGGCATTGATACCCGCCTTATCCAGGACTATCTAGGCCACCGCAACATTCGCCATACCGTATGGTATACCGCCAGTAACGCTGGCCGTTTCTATGGTATCTGGGACGAAAGCAGAGACAGACAGCGGAGCCCTGTTCTGCCGTAATGCTCGATGCCAGGGAGGGCGTCAAAATAACCGTCAGGCAGCGGTAAACATTAAAAAAAATTAACCATGCGGTGTTTATGATTATTGTTCCGGCAAGTTCACAGCGCAACGATGATTTATCTTATTACCCCCGGGCATGGCCCTGCATATAAATGCGTCAACGCCCTTCCGTTTAAAATAGCCGCAATCATGCTTTTTTCCTTTTAATTTTATGCACCTGAAAAAGAACCGCGGCCCAGAGGTTGTCGCCATCAATAAAATCTATAAGAATAAGATTTATCATCTGTAATATTCTGCCCCACAGCCGCTACAATGTCATTATTCAACTATGCTTAAGCCCCTTCGTATAATACGCGATTAACCTTGCGGATTATTTGTGAGCGCCCCCTGCGGTCCGCAGGGTCGTGTTAATTTTCAAGATCATATCAGGAGTTATTTATTGTGAACCGACGTCGTTTTCTTACTGGTAAAGAAGTTCAGGCGATGATGCTGGCAGCCCGCCACGGGCAAACGGGAGAGCGGGATTACTGTCTAATCCTGCTCGCTTTTCGTCATGGTATGCGCATTAGCGAATTACTCGATCTGCACTACCGCGACCTCGATCTTGTCGAAGGCCGCATCAATATTCGACGGCTGAAGAATGGATTCTCCACCGTACATCCTCTGATGGTCGATGAATGTGACGCTATCAGGCGCTGGAGTCAGGTACGCGGCGCCTGGAAAGGCGCGCAAAAAACCGATGCGCTGTTTATATCGCGACGCGGTACGCCGCTTTCGCGTCAGCAGGCCTACCGCATCATCCGCACCGCTGGCGTGGACGCTGGCACGGCTACCCATACTCACCCGCATATGCTGCGCCATGCCTGCGGTTACGAACTGGCGGAGAGAGGGGCCGACACCCGCCTTATTCAGGACTATCTCGGCCATCGAAACATTCGCCATACCGTACGCTATACGGCCAGCAACGCCGCGCGATTCGCCGGACTCTGGGAACGCAACAACCTGATGGAGTGGAATTTACAAAATCAGAGGATGGAAAATAATAGTTTGATAAATAAGGGAAAATAACATACCGAACAGGTCAATTGGGGCCAAACTGTGTGCATCATAAAAATATTCAGTAACCTTTTGCAACCATCGAATGCATCAAACAGGGGGTAAAAACCAATATCACGTTGATTAACAATGTTTTTTTATTTTTAATCTTTTCCAGAAACGTCCTTCTTTCCGCTGCCCATCCTTCCCGGCCACGCGTTGCCTATAGCCATCCATGGCTTATTAAGCCTTAACGATATCGATTTTTTATGTCGTAAAACAACGACAAAGAAGATTAAAAAACCAAATAAACAATAATGTCATCATAATTTCAGTCAATTACGCCAACGAGTCAAAATGGCCCCAAATGTCTCATTTTTTGGGTGAAAAACATGCAGAACCGCAGCCGAATATACCGGCTGAAATATGAAATACCTGGAGGTCATGATGACGGCCAGATCGGTTCGTAATCCCGATATTGTTCAAAGGAAAACAACATGAAAATCAAATCACTGGCAATCGTTGTTCTGTCAGCCCTGTCTCTGAGCTCCGCGGCGGCGCTGGCCGACACCACGGTAAATGGCGGCACGGTGCATTTTAAAGGGGAAGTCGTCAACGCAGCCTGCGCCATTGACGCGGGTTCAATCGATCAAACCGTTCCAATGGGCCAGGTACGTTCGGCGAAACTGGCGACTGCGGGCAGCACCAGCACGGCTGTCGGCTTCAATATCCAGCTGAACGATTGTGACACCACCGTTGCCACCAAGGCCTCCGTCGCCTTCACCGGCACCGCGATTGACAGCACCAACACCACCGTACTGGCGCTGCAAAGCTCTGCGGCAGGCAGCGCGACTAACGTCGGCGTGCAGATCCTTGACCGTACCGGCACCCCGCTGGCGCTGGATGGCGCAACCTTCGGCGCAGCTTCCACCCTGAACGATGGCACCAACATCATTCCGTTCCAGGCTCGCTACTACGCGACTGCCGCTGCCACTGCCGGTACCGCTAACGCGGACGCCACCTTTAAAGTGCAGTACCAGTAATTTTTTCATCAGGCAGGGACGCGCGCCGGGCCAGGAAGGCCCGTTATCCATAACGGAATTCGGGTGATAACGATGCAAAGGATGAAGTCAGGTCTGTTGATATTTTTGCTCCCGCCGCTGGCGCTGGCCGGTAACCAGTGGAACGTCACGCTGCCCGGCGGAAACATGCGCTTTCAGGGGATCATTATTGCCGAGTCCTGCCGCGTTGAAGCGGGCGACCGGCAGATGACGGTCAACATGGGGCAGATCAGCAGCAATCGGTTTCATTCGGCCGGAGAAGACACCAACCCCGTCCCCTTCGATATCCACCTGCAGGAGTGCAGTACCGCCGTCAGCCAGCGCGTTGGCGTGGCCTTTCACGGCGTCGCCGATGGTAAAAACCCGGACGTGCTCTCGGTGGGCGAAGGACCGGGGATAGCGACCGGCGTGGGCGTCGCTCTGTTTGATAAAGACGACCATCCAATCCCACTGAACGGCCCTCCCGCCGCCTGGACAAGATTGTATACCGGGCCAACCACATTGCATTTTGTAGCGAAATACCGGGCAACAGGGCATCAGGTCACCGGAGGCGCGGCCAACGCTCAGGCCTGGTTCTCCCTGACCTACCAGTAATTAATCAGCAGACGAACCGAAAACAGGAAACGACGGTGACGATAAAAGGGGTAAACGTGAGAACAACACTGGCGATAGCGCGCGGTTTACTGGCGGGAGCGCTGATGATAGCCGCCATGGGATTTACCGCTCGCGCCGAGGCTGGCGTGGCGCTGGGGGCGACCCGCGTCATCTATCCTGCCGGGCAAAAGCAGGTTCAGCTGGCGGTCACCAACAACGACGAAAAGAGCACTTATTTGATTCAGTCATGGGTGGAGAATGCCGATGGCGCGAAGGACGGTCGCTTTGTCATCACCCCGCCGCTGTTCGCCATGCAGGGAAAAAAAGAGAATACCCTGCGCATCATTGATGCCACCAGCAACCAGCTGCCGCAGGATCGGGAGACACTGTTCTGGATGAACGTCAAAGCGATCCCGTCGATGGATAAATCAAAGCTCAGCGACAACACTCTCCAGCTGGCGATCATCAGCCGCATCAAGCTCTATTACCGTCCGGCAAAGCTGGCGCTGCCGCCGGATCAGGCTGCGGGAAAGCTGAAATTTCGCCGCGGCGCAGGCACGCTTACGTTGATCAACCCCACCCCCTACTACCTGACGGTCACCGAACTCAACGCCGGTACCCGGGTGCTGGAAAATGCGCTGGTTCCGCCGATGGGTGAAGCCAGCGTTAAATTACCCGCCGATGCAGGTCGCGAGATTACATACCGCACGATTAACGACTACGGCGCGCTGACCCCGCGGATGCAGGGCGCTACGCAATAACTGACGGGAGACCGCGTTCTCCCGGAAATAAAAATAAGAACTGACAGCCGGGCGACTTTGGACCGGAGGGACTATGTCACATCTGAAATATGGACTCGACGATCTGGGCTCCGGACGTAAAAGCAGCCACGGGCCGGGGAATGCGCGCGCTTTCGCTCAAATCACGCTGGCTCTGTTACTTGCGGCACCGATCTTTTCCGTGCAGGCGGAGCTCTATTTTAATCCACGTTTTTTAGCGGATGACCCTGCCGCCGTGGCGGACTTATCAGGATTTGCCAACGGCCAGGAGGTCCCTCCGGGAACCTATCGCGTCGATATTTACCTCAATGACGGGTTTATGACTACCCGCGATGTCACTTTTAATAGTAGCGAAAGCGATCGCTCGCTGGTCCCCTGCCTGACGCGCGGGCAGCTGGCCGGGATGGGCGTCAACACGACATCCATTAAAGGGATCGGCGCTCTGGCATCCGATGCCTGCGTACCGTTAACCGAAACCATCAAGGACGCCACTACCCGCTTCGATGTCGGCCTGCAGCGGCTGTACCTGACCGTACCCCAGGCGTTTATGGGCAACCGCGCCCGCGGCTATATTCCGCCCGAGCTCTGGGACCACGGGATTAACGCCGGGCTGCTGAACTACAACTTCACCGGCAACAACGTCCATAACGACATCGGCGGCAGCAGCAATTACGCGTACCTGAACCTGCAGAGCGGGCTGAATCTCGGCGCCTGGCGTCTGCGCGATAACACCACCTGGAGCTACAGCAGCAGCGGCAGTTCGTCGACCAGTGAAAACAAGTGGCAGCACGTCAATACCTGGCTGGAGCGCGACATCACCGCGCTGCGCTCGCGTCTGACCCTGGGCGACAGCTACACCAACGGCGACGTCTTCGACGGCATTAACTTCCGCGGCGCGCAGCTCGCCTCCGATGACAACATGCTGCCGGACAGCCAGAAGGGGTTTGCCCCGGTTATCCACGGCATTGCCCGCGGCACCGCTCAGGTGTCGGTGAAGCAGAACGGCTATGAGATCTACCAGAGCACGGTGCCCCCCGGCCCGTTCACCATCAACGATCTCTACTCCGCCGGCAACGGCGGCGACCTGCAGGTGACCATCAAAGAGGCCGACGGCAGCAGCCAGGTCTTTACCGTCCCTTATTCGTCCGTGCCGGTGCTCCAGCGCGAGGGCCATACCCGCTATGCCGTCACCGCCGGGGAGTACCGCAGCGGCAACAATCAGCAGGAAAAACCGAAATTTTTCCAGAGCACCGTAATGCGCGGTCTTCCGGCAGGCTGGACCCTGTACGGCGGCACCCAGCTGGCGGACCGCTACCGCGCCTTTAACCTCGGCGTCGGCAAAAATCTGGGCCAACTGGGGGCGCTGTCGCTGGATATCACCCAGGCCAACGCCACCCTGCCCGATGACAGCGAGCATCAGGGGCAGTCGGTGCGTTTCCTCTATAACAAGTCGCTGACGGATACCGGCACCAACATTCAGCTGGTGGGCTACCGCTACTCGACGCGCGGCTATTTCAGCTTCGCCGACACCACCTATAACCGGATGAGCGGCTACAACGTCGAGACCCAGGACGGCGTGATTGAAGTGAAACCGAAGTTCACCGATTACTACAACCTCGCGTACAACAAGCGCGGCAGGGTACAGCTCAGCGTCACTCAGCAGCTGGGGCGTACCGCCACGCTCTATCTGAGCGGTAGCCACCAGACCTACTGGGGCACCGGTAAGGCCGACCAGCAGCTCCAGGCCGGGCTTAACGCCGCCGTCGACGATATCAACTGGACCCTGAGCTACAGCCTGACCAGAAACGCCTGGCAGCAGGGCCGCGACCAGATGCTGGCGCTCAACGTCAGTATCCCGTTCAGCCACTGGATGCGTTCCGACAGCACCTCCGCCTGGAGAAACGGTAACGCCAGCTACAGCATGTCCAACGATCTGAACGGCAGGACCACCAGCCTTGCCGGCCTGTACGGCACGCTGCTGGAGGACAACAACCTGAGCTACAGCGTACAGACCGGCTACGCCGGCGGCGGCGATGGCAACAGCGGCGGCACCGGATACGCGGCGCTGAACTACCGCGGCGGCTACGGTAACGCCAACGTCGGCTACAGCCGCAGCGACGGTATCAAACAGCTCTACTACGGCCTGAGCGGCGGCGTGCTGGCCCACGCTGACGGCGTCACCCTGAGCCAGCCGATGAACGACACGGTCGTGCTGATCAAAGCCCCCGGCGCGGATGGCGTGAAGGTAGAAAACCAGACCGGGGTACGGACCGACTGGCGCGGCTACGCCGTTCTGCCCTACGCCACCGAATACCGGGAAAACCGGGTGGCGCTGGACACCAATACGCTGGCCAATAACGTCGACCTTGATGATGCGGTGGTCAGTATTGTGCCCACCCACGGGGCGATTGCGCGCGCCGAATTTAAGGCCAGCGTCGGCATGAAGCTGCTGATGACGCTGACTCACAACGGTAAACCGGTTCCTTTTGGCGCCATAGCCTCCGCTGTCGACAGCCAGGGCAGCAGCATCGTCGCCGATAACGGCCAGGTCTACCTGAGCGGGATGCCGCTGGCGGGCAAGGTGCGGGCGAAATGGGGCGAAGGTCCGAACGCCAGCTGTGAGGCCATCTACAGCCTGCCGCCGGAAAGCCAGAACCAGGCGTTAAGCCAGCTGTCGGCAGCGTGCCGCTAAGGAAACCATGATGATGAGAAAAAACCTGTATCTGCTGGGCGCCATACTCTCTCTGGTCTCCTTCAGCACCCCTGCCGCCGATAGCACCATCACGATTAGCGGATATGTCAGGGATAACACCTGCGCCGTCGCAGGTGAGTCAAAAGATTTTACCGTCGATCTGATGAATAACGCCGCCAGACAGTTTAATGCCGTCGGCACGACCACGCCGCTGGTGCCGTTTCGCATCGTGCTGTCGCCCTGCGGCGGCTCCGTCACCGCGGTTAAAGTCGGCTTTACCGGCATAGCGGACAGCGACAACACCAGCCTGCTTAAGCTGGACAGTGGCGTATCGGCAGCGTCCGGGATCGGCGTGCAGATCCTTAACGGCAGCCGGGCGCCCCTGGTACTCAACGCCCCCTCGTCAAACATCGCGTGGACCACGCTGAAACCCGGGCAGACCAACACCCTCAACTTCTACGCCAGGCTGATGGCCGCGCGCGTCCCGATTACAGCAGGACACGTTAATGCCACCGCAACCTTCACGCTTGAATTTCAGTAACCGGAGGCTGAAATGAAATGGACTCATGCACCCTGGCTGCTGGCGGTAACGATGGCCTTCGCCAGCGCCCCCCGCGCCGCCGACGTGACCATTACCGTTAACGGTAAAGTGGTGGCCAAACCCTGCACCATCGCCACGCCGAAGGCCACCGTTGACCTTGGTGATTTATACACCTTTAACATGCTTTCACCCGGCTCGGCATCAGGCTGGCATGACGTCACCCTCGATCTCAGCAACTGTCCGGTCGGCACCTCGCGGGTCACCGCTACCTTCAGCGGAACGGCGGACAGCACGGGCTACTACAAAAATCAGGGAACGGCGGGCAACCTCCAGCTGGAATTGCAGGATACCAGCGGCGCCCGGTTTAACAACGGCACAAGCAAAACGGTGGCCGTCAACGATGCCACGCAATCCACCCGCTTTCCATTGCGCGTCAGGGCGCTGACGGTTAACGGCGGACCAACGCAAGGAACAATCCAGGCGGTGATTAACGTCACCTACACCTGGCTATAAGGCAGGAGAACGTTATGAATCAGCGGATTACCGCTCCCCGTAGATGTCGTATGGCGCTGGTCAACGCGCTGTGGCTGGCGCTTGTGTTAGCGGGCTTTTCCACCAGCGTCAGGGCTTATACCTGCTACGACTCCACCGGCACCATATTAAACAGCGATACCGGCGGGAAAGTATCCAACGTCTACGTTAACCTGCAGCCAAGCCTCGGAGCGGGGCAGAACCTGGTCGTCGACTTATCCAGCTCGATTTTTTGTAAAAATGACGCGCCGGACAGGCGAAACGACATGGTAAGCATGCTACAGGGCTCGGCCTATAGCGGCCTGCTGACCAATTTTACCGGTTCTTTAAAGTACTACGGAGTTAGCTATAGCTTCCCGCTAAACTCCCCGACCGCCAGCCATAATTTTACTTCCGGCAACTACACCAGCTGGAATACCCAGCTCTACCTGACGCCAATATCCACCGCCTCCGGGCTGGCGATAAGCGCCGGCTCGCATATCGCCACGCTGGTCATGTATCAGGTGGGTTCCGATATCAACGGCGGCGGTAACGTTCGTACCTCTAAATTTACCTGGAACATCTATGCCAACAATAGCGTGATTATCCCGACGGGCGGCTGCGACGTTTCCGCTCGCAACGTCACGGTAACGCTGCCTGAGTACCCGGGTTCGACCGCTGTTCCGCTCACGGTACGCTGCGGGCAAAATCAAAAGATAGGTTTTTACCTCTCCGGCACCACGGCGGATAGCGCCAACAGCGTGTTCACCAATACCTCTTCCGCCTCACCGGCCCAGGGGATAGGCGTTCAGCTATTGCGCAATGGCACTATTCTGCGCTCAAACAGTACCGTCTCTATGGGAACCGTGGGCACCTCCGCGGTCAACCTCGGACTCACCGCAACCTATGCGCGAACCAGCGGCCAGGTCACCGCGGGCAACGTGCAATCCATTATTGGGGTGACCTTTGTTTACCAGTAACGCGCCCGCGACGCGCGGCAGAGCGGGAGTGGACTATATCCTTTCGCCCTGCTCGCTGGTCGCCGATGGATTAGTCAAAGTGATGATGGCCAGCGGCATGCGGCCCGTTGTGCTGCCATCGGATACGCAGATGCTTCCCGGCGACGCCGGCATTCGCCGCCTTATCGTTTTTCTGCCGGAAACCCCGGCCAGGCTGCTCACCACCCTGCAGCAGGCCGCTGCGTTTCTTGAACACTCCGCGACGCCGCTGCCGATGCTGATCCTCAGCCGCAGCCCGGCCAGCTGGCTGTGGCATACGCTGCTGCATCAGGTCATCGATCACCGTTTGCTTGCCGAAGTGCGCACCGCCGCCTCGGACCTGCCCGTCCCCAGCCTGACCGCGGTGCTGCAGGACTATATTTTGCAAAGATATCCTTCACTTAAACAGCTGGCCGACGAAGAGATACGCCTCGGCGGAAAGCGCCCAGGCGGGCTCACCCGGCCGGAGCTAAATGCCATTCTCGGTCTACTCAGCGGATACAGCGTCAACGCCCAGGCAAAGCGCCGCGGCATTAGCCACAAAACGCTTTATAACCAGCGAATGGCAGGACTGAAAAAAATGGTGGAACATCATCCTCAGCTGGCAACCCGATTCCCCGGCAGCCAGACCAAAGGGCAGAAGATCCAACCGGATGCTGCGCTTTCCGCCTTCGAGCGCGAATTTGTCCACGCCATTCACTGTCGGCAAATTTTCCCGGTATTCCAGCCCATCACCGATGGTCGGATGCAGCTAAAAGGGTTGGAGATCCTCTGTCGCTGGCGGCAAAAGGGACAGGTTATGCTGCCGGGCGAGTTTTTGCCGCAGGTACATTCCGCGTATGCCTGGCTGGTGTTGACCGCCTTTGTGCTTCGCGAGGCCGTGGAGAATATTAATCTTCACTCCGGAGAGTTTTATTTCTCGGTCAATATTCCCGCTGCTATCGCCAGCAATGACAACCTGCTCCGGATGGTGGAGACCGCGCGCCAGCAGCTGCGTCAGCCCCATATGTCTTCGAGGCTGGTACTGGAATTTGCTGAAACCCTGGACCTCAACCTGCAGAGTAAAATTGCCGACAATATTTCCCGGCTACGCAAGCAGGGCTTTACCATTATGCTGGATGACTGCTTTTCACAAAGCAGCGTCATGTTTCCGGTACGATCGGTCAGGTTCAGCGCCTATAAGCTGGATATGAGCATCGTCAACGACATGCAGCGCGATCCTCACGCCCTGGCCCTAATCAAAAGTCTGCTCTACTACTGTCAGCTAACCGGTAGCCGCTGTGTTGCCGAAGGCGTGGACAGTCTGGATAAATTCAACCGACTGAAGGCGCTGGGGATCGACCGTTTTCAGGGTTATTTCATCTCGCCGCCGGTGGAGCGGGAAAACGTCAGTGACCTTATCCACCAGCTTTTATCCGGCCGCGATCTGAACCTTATCGCCGGGTAACACGGCGTCAGATAAAAAAGTGGCGCCAGCGCGCTGGCGCATTTATTTCAGGCGCGAATATCGTCGTACTCGCGGGTATGATCAAATTCATGTTTGGCAAACGGGCATAGCGGAATAATTTTACGCTGCTCGCCGCGCATTTTTTCCACCACTTTCGCCACCAGCTTTTTTCCCACGCCCTGGCCTTTCAGACTGGGGTCGACGTCAGTGTGTTCAATAATGCTGAGGTGCTCGCCCGTAGGCACAAAAACAATTTCCGCCACCTGCTTCCCGTCGGCGTCATTGACGTAAAACTTGTTATGACCTTCCAGTATTTCCATCATTTCCTCGCTTATTTTTGGCGATACTTCAGCGCGCCGCTCGGGCAGGTATCAATAACCTTGACCACCGTGGCCACGTCCACTTCATCCGGGACGATCCACGGTTTGCGTTTCAGATTGAAGAGCTTCGCGCTACCGCGTACGCAGTTACCCGAGTGCTGGCAGATATCGGTGTTAAAGTAGACATCTATTTTCTCTCCGGTATAGGCGCGATAGCCCGCTTGCAGTAATTCTTTATCCATGACATTGCCTCAGTTCTGACTATTTTTTATAGTCCTGGCTCTAAGCATAGCCCTGCCAGCCACCGCCGACTATCGCTGACACGCGAAATTTTATTTCGCCCACCGCTGGTCGTTAATGCAGAATGAATGATTTTCTATGCAGGTGTTATCCATAGAAAATATCCTGTTTATCGATGGAATACAGACGCTTCTGTTCTCTCCGCCTTTTATTTCCCCGACAGTGAGATTAAACTCATTTCACCTTAATCCGAGCACTCAGGTATTTCGTCTTGAATCGCATTGTTAAGCTGGCGGGCCCTGCGCTCTTATTTTCGCTATTTACGCTCTCCGGCTGCTCATTATCCCCGGCGATTCCGGTTTTAGGCGCAGCATTTCCCGGCTGGTTCTTCTGCTTATTAGGCGCCGCGCTGTTACTTATTCCCTGCCATATCCTGATTGTGCGTCAAGGATGGCAATCGCGATTTTCTCCACTGGTCTTCAGCTATCTGGCGCTGATGTTCCTGTTCGCCACGATTCTGTGGTTCCTGTTCTTCGTAAACTAGATCCCTATGACCCAATCCCGCTCAAGCGTTATCCGCAAAAAATGGCCCCTGCTGGCGCTCGTTCTCGCCGCGATCGTGGCGCTGATTCTGGTTATCTGGCAGCTGCAAACCTCGCCGGAAACCAACGATGCTTACGTTTATGCCGACACCATCGACGTGGTGCCGGAAGTGAGCGGGCGGATCGTCGAAATGCCGATTCGCGACAATCAGCGGGTGAAAAAAGGCGATCTGCTGTTCCGCATCGACCCGCGTCCCTACCAGGCGATGCTTGATGATGCCAAGGCGCGGCTGACTACGCTTGATGCGCAGATTATGCTGACCCAGCGCACGATCAAAGCGCAAGAGTACAACGCGCAGTCGGTCAACGCCGCCGTTGAACGCGCTAAAGCGCTGGTTAAGCAGACCACCTCTTCACGCATACGCCTTGAGCCGCTGGTACCGCAGGGGTTTGCCTCACAAGAAGATCTGGATCAGGCGCGAACGGCCGAAAAAGCGGCGCGCGCCGAACTGGAGGCCACCCTGCTGCAGGCGAAACAGGCTTCCGCGGCCGTGACCGGCGTTGATGCCATGGTGGCGCAGCGCGCGGGGATCCTGGCGCAAATTGCGCTGGCCGAGCTGCATCTCGAATTTACCGAAGTGCGCGCGCCGTTTAACGGCGTGGTGGTGGCGCTGAAGACGACGATCGGCCAGTACGCCTCGGCCCTTAAGCCGGTCTTTACCCTGCTGGATGACAACCACTGGTACGTGGTGGCAAACTTCCGCGAAACCGACTTGCAGAATGTTCGGCCCGGCGTTCCGGCCAGAATCACCGTAATGACCAACCATGGCCGCACCTTCGAGGGCGTAGTCGACTCGGTCGGCACCGGTGTTCTGCCCGACGGCGGCAGCGTCATTGAAGGCCTGCCGGTTATTCAGAAGAGCATCAACTGGGTCCATGTCTCCCAGCGCTTCCCGGTTAAAATCGCCGTCAAAGATCCCGACCCGAACCTGTTTCGCATGGGCGCTTCCGCCAGCGCCGTTCTCCAGCCGCAATAAGGAGACGGCATGCAAAGCTTGTGGCCGTTTCTGACCCGGGAACTCCGCGATGCGCCGGGGCGGGCGAACTATACCCTGCGCCTGACGCTCAGCTGTGCGGTGCTGATTGTGCTGTTTATGACGCTGCATATTCCCTTCCTCGCCGTAGCGCTGATCGTGGTGTTTTACGTCAGCCAGCCTAACGTCCTGATGATTAAGCTGGTCAGCGTGGTTTTCGTGGTGACCGTCAGCGTCGCCCTGGGCGGCGTACTGCTGATTATTAAGTGGACCTATGACTATCCGCTAATTCGCCTGGTTGCCTCGGTGATCCTGTTCTTCTGTGCGATTTACCTGATGCGGGTCCTCGGCAAGCTGGGGCTGGCGTTTTTCGTGGTGGCGCTGGCAGTCATCTACGCCCAGACCTTCCCGTCGATGACCAGCCAGAGCGAAATTCTGGTACGCCTGCTGCTGTGGCTATGGGTGGCGATTAACACCGCTATTCTGGTGACGTTGCTGGTCAACGCCTGTTTCCAACAGGCGTTCCCCGGCTATCAGTTTAAAGCCCGGCTGGTGGTCATGCTGCGCCAGACGGCGCGGATTCTTAGCCAACCGGATGGCGGGGCGCCGCAACCCTCCTTTAAAGAGATCGCCGGCCAGTTTAACCAGTTGCAGTCTCTGTACCAGCAAGCCGCCCGCGCCACGCCGGAGATTGCCGCCAGCCCGCAGGCCTGGCAATCGCTGATGGCCGCCGCGCTGCGCTGCTACCATTTAACGGCGCTGCTACAACCGGGCCGCGACCATTCCGAGGCGCGCCAGCGGATAGCCCGCGAGCTGAACGCGCTGGCGGATAATCTGCCCAGCCCCACGGCGGCGGATATGGAGCCGTTAATGGTCCCACGCGATAGCGATAACAGCGCCATTTTGCAGGAGATCGCCGAGGTGCTGGCGCGGCTGGCGCGCGGCGAAACCATCGCGTTACCGAAGGGTGAAGTGGAAAAAGCGCCGCTGCTGCTGCCGGACGCGTGGTCCAATCCAGTCTATCTGCACTTTGCCCTGAAAACGCTGCTGGCGACGCTGCTGTGCTACGTTTTCTATACCGCCGCCGACTGGCAGGGCATCCATACCATTATGCTGAGCTGCGTCATTGTCGCCCAGCCGGGTCTGGGCGCTACCATGCAGAAAACGTGGCTGCGTATCGGCGGCGCGCTGCTGGCGACGCTGATTGCGCTGCTCCTGATCGTCTTTGTGCAGCCCTGGACCGACTCGCTGAGCGGCCTGCTGGCGATGACCCTGCCGGTGTTCGCGCTGGCCGCGTGGATTGCGGCAGGCTCAGAGCGCATCGCCTACGCCGGGATCCAGATAGGTTTCACCTTTGCGCTGGCGTTCCTCAGCTGGTTTGGCCCGCTCAGCAACCTTACCGAACTGCGCGACCGGGTTATCGGTATCCTGCTCGGCGTGCTGGTCTCCTCGATTGTACATCTCTATTTATGGCCGGATAGCGAAGCCCCGCAGCTCAAAGCGCGTCTGGCGCAGCTTTATCGCCAGCTGGCGCAGACCCTCTCCTCAAGTGACGATGAGGTTCAGCTGGTACCGCTATTTGCCGCGCTGACCGAGAGCGAAACCTTAATCAACCGGGTAGCCGCCGAGCCGCTGGGAACCTACGCCCACCCGTGGCCGGAAGCCAAAAACTGGCCGGTGCGGGCGACGTTCCATCAGGCGGAAGAGATCCTGCGCCTCAGCGAAGGCTATCGTCTGTATGCCGCGCCGGGGGATACTTTTTTACCCCGCTGCGCCCGGCGGCTTGAAGGCTACGCTGCCGATATCGACGCGCAGCAAACTGCCGTAGAACGCCCTCAGGCGCTTCTCCCGGACCCGGCGAATCCATTTGGCGCGCCGCTGGTCAACGCGCTGGCCGCTCTGCCGGCGTGGCCATTTGCGTCTTCCGATACTCCGCGACAGGCAATGCAATCATGATTAAAACCTCTACTCTCCCGCGCGCCGCGCGCTCCCCGGTGTTTGCCTTCGCCCTGACGCTGTTAACCGGGTGCGCATTAATTCAGGACGATCCCGGCCAGGTTCCGCTGGTCAATCCGCAGCAGGCCGAGCTGGCGCAGGTGATCCATCTGGCGAATAGCGGCTGGCCGACGGCGCGCTGGTGGGAAGGCTATCAGGATCCGCAGCTAAATATGCTGGTCAATCGCGCGCTGCAGAACTCCCCCACCATGCAGGCGGCGCGGCTGCGTATTTCGCAATCGCAGTCCACGGTCGAGCTGGCGCAGTCGGCAATGGGCGTGCAGGCCACCGCCGTGGCGGCGCAAAACCGTCTGCGGGTCACCAATAAACAGTTCACCTGGCCCTACTCCTTCTCCCTGCCGGTGGATAAAAACGGCCCCTGGTACACGCTGAATACGGTTGGCGTCGGGGCGACGCTGAATATCGATTTATGGGGCGCCGACCGCGCCCGCGTTGCCGCCGCGATTGGCGAAAAGAACGCCCGCCAGGCGGAGACCGCCGGCATAGAGCTGGATCTTGCCAGCAGCGTGGCCCAGCTCTATTTCGCGATGCAGGCAACTTTCCAGAAAATCGCATTACTTAATCAGCTGGAGGCCATCGCCAGGCTCTCGGTGCAGGCGCATGAGCATCGTACCGCGCGCGGCGTGGAGGATAGCGTCGATGTCGCCAACGCCCAGGCAGAGCTGCTGGCGGCGCAGCAGCAGGTGATTACGGCGCAGGGGACGCTGACGCAGTATCGGGAAACGCTGCGGGCGCTGATTGGCGCCGATGCGCATAGCATGCCGGAGATTCATCCCGTGGCGCTGCCGGCGCTGCAGGAGACGCTCCCGGATTCGCTTTCGTTTGAACTGCTGGCCCGTCGCCCGGATCTGCAGGCGCTGCGCGGCTACGTCAGCGCTTCGATGAACCAGGTGGACGCGGCAAAAGCGGCGTTTTACCCGCACTTCGATATCAAAGCCTTCTGGGGCTACAACGCGCTGAGCGTCGGCGATCTGTTTAAGTCCTCATTCCAGCAGATCAACCTGCTGCCGGGGCTCTATTTGCCGTTGTTTGACGGCGGGCGCTTAAACGCCAACCTGAAATCGACGCGTACGGCGAGCAATATTTTAATTAAGCAGTACAACCAGGCGGTGCTGGACGCGGTGCGCGACGTGGCGATTAGCTCCAGCCAGTTGAACGATTTGAACCAGCAGGCCGCGCTGCAGCAGCAGAAAGTCGCGGCGGCGATGATGACCACCCGCAGCGCCAGCGCGCACCATCAGCGCGGACTGGTCAGCTACTATGCGGCGCAGGAGGCGCGTCGTCCGGCCATCGCGCAGCAGCTTTTGCTGCTGGATATCGAGGCCCAGCGGCTCAGCACCGATATCACCTTGATTAAAGCCCTGGGCGGCGATTACCGCGGCCCGGCGGTGGCGTCCGCAGGGAAAGAAGTGGCGCAATAGCCGTGAATTTCCCTACTCGCGCCAGGCTCTGTTCCCGGGGGCGGCGCTTAACGCGCCTTGCCCGGGCTACAGGTTCACCGCCG
>NZ_JACVUU010000022.1:0-124556 GCF_016516145.1 Klebsiella sp. S69
GTTCCGGGTATTTACAACCGAAATAATTCCATACAGTTTACCGAAAAAAAGGAACGGCCGGTTGAGAACAGGTTTACACAGAATGGGTATATTCAACTTAAATTATTCTGATTATAAAATGGATACGCAAATGACCGTTCAGGACTACTTATTAAAATTTCGTAAAATCAGCACGCTGGAAAGTCTGGAAAAACTTTTTGATCACCTTAACTATTCCCTGACCGATAACGAAGAGATCGTCAACATGTATCGCGCCGCAGACCATCGTCGGGCGGAGCTGGTTTCTGGCGGCAAATTGTTCAACATTGGCGAGGTGCCCAAGTCCGTCTGGCGCTACGTGCAATAAAGACTGTCATCATTCACGCCAGTTGCTTATACTTCCGGCCCTGCTTTTATTGATAACTGGCGTTAAATTCGGGAGTAATAATGTCCTCTGACTCTGTGGAACGTATTGGCGGATGGCTTCTGGCGCCGCTGGCATGGCTCCTGGTGGCCCTGCTTAGCGCCTCATTGTCGCTGCTGTTTTTTGCTGATGCTCTGATGTCTTCCCAGACGTATACCCTGCTGCGCAATATGAGTACTGAACATCTCGCCTTGTGGATTGCTTCGCTGGCCTTCGCGATCGCCATGTGGTACTACACGCTGTGGTTGACCATTGCCTTTTTCAAGCGGCGGAAAGGGGTGCCAAAGCATTACATTATCTGGCTGCTGATTACGCTTCTGCTGGCGGTAAAAGCATTTGCCTTTTCCCCAATATCAGACGCTCTGGCGCTGCGCCAGCTGCTGTTTCCCCTTCTCGCTGCGGCGCTGCTGGCTCCCTATTTCAAGCGTTCTGAACGGGTTAAGCGGACCTTTGTGAATCCGTAATAACCACACAGTTAACCTGTTGTCGCCGGTATCGATTTATTCGATAATAGACGGCTTTTTCTATTTCAGGTCGAATAATGGCTGATTATTTACTGCTCTTTGTTGGCACCGTTCTTGTTAACAACTTCGTGCTGGTGAAGTTTCTGGGACTGTGCCCGTTTATGGGGGTTTCCAAAAAGCTGGAAGCCGCTATGGGAATGGGGCTCGCCACCACCTTTGTGATGACGCTGGCCTCAATTTGCGCCTGGCTGATTGATACCTGGATCCTTATTCCGTTGGACCTGGTCTATTTACGGACCCTGGCCTTTATCCTGGTTATCGCCGTAGTGGTGCAATTTACTGAAATGGTGGTGCGTAAAACCAGTCCGGCGTTGTATCGCCTGTTGGGCATCTTCCTGCCGCTGATCACCACCAACTGCGCGGTGCTCGGCGTTGCGCTGCTCAACATTAACCTCGGGCATAATTTCCTGCAGTCTGCGCTGTACGGCTTTGCTGCCGCCGTCGGCTTTTCGCTGGTGATGGTGCTTTTCGCCTCCATCCGCGAGCGTCTGGTGGTTGCCGATGTGCCGGCGCCGTTTCGCGGTAATGCCATTGCGCTGGTCACTGCCGGTTTAATGTCCCTCGCCTTTATGGGCTTTAGTGGTTTGGTGAAGTTGTAATGAATGCTGTCTGGATAGCCGTGGTTGCCATTAGCCTGCTGGGGCTGATTTTCGGCTTAATTCTGGGGTACGCTTCGCGCCGTTTTGAGGTGGAAGATGACCCGGTGGTGGAAAAAATTGACGCCCTGCTACCGCAGAGCCAGTGCGGTCAGTGCGGTTACCCCGGCTGTCGTCCCTACGCGGAAGCCGTAGGCACTCAGGGTGAGAAAATTAACTGCTGCGCGCCCGGCGGCGAAGCGGTGATGCTCAAAATCGCTGAGCTGTTGAACGTCGACCCGCAGCCTACGGACGGCGATGCGCAAGAAGCCGTACCTGCGCGAATGCTGGCGGTGATCGACGAAGCGAACTGCATCGGCTGCACAAAATGCATTCAGGCCTGTCCTGTGGATGCCATCGTCGGCGCCACCCGTGCTATGCATACGGTGATGAGCGACCTCTGCACCGGCTGTAATCTTTGCGTCGCGCCTTGTCCGACGCAATGTATTGAACTGCGCCCGGTGGCGGCGACGACAGAAACCTGGAAATGGGATCTTCAAACCATCCCGGTACGCATTATTCCCGTGGAACAACATGTTTAAGTTATTTTCCGCATTTCGCAAAGACAAAGTCTGGGACTTCAACGGCGGCATTCATCCGCCGGAAATGAAAACCCAGTCTAACGGTACCCCGCTGCGTCAGGTTTCCCTGCCGCAGCGTTTTGTCATCCCGCTGAAACAACACATCGGCGCGGAAGGTGAGCTCTGCGTCCAGCCGGGCGATCGCGTCCTGCGCGGCCAGCCGCTAACCCGCGGCTGGGGCAGAATGCTGCCGGTGCACGCGCCAACGTCCGGCATCGTGGCGGCGATTGCCCCCCACTCGACCGCCCACCCTTCCGCGCTGGCGGAAATGAGCGTCATTATTGATGCCGATGGCGAAGACCGCTGGATTGAACGCGATGGCTGGAACAATTACCAGAATAAATCCCGCGAAGAGCTGATTGAGCGCATTCACCAGTTTGGTGTAGCCGGGCTTGGCGGCGCCGGTTTCCCCACCGGCACTAAGCTGCGCGGGGGCGGCGACAGAATCGAAACATTAATCATCAATGCGGCGGAGTGTGAGCCCTATATCACCGCTGACGATCGCCTGATGCAGGATTGCGCGGCGCAAATCGTTGAGGGAATTCGCATCCTTGCCCATATTCTGCAACCTGCACAGGTGCTCATCGGCATCGAGGATAATAAACCGCAGGCGATTTCGATGCTCCGCGCGGTACTCGCCGACACGCACGGTATTTCGCTGCGCGTAATCCCGACGAAATACCCCTCAGGCGGTGCAAAACAGCTGACGCAAATCCTCACCGGTAAACAGGTGCCCCACGGTGGGCGCTCCTCTGATATCGGCGTATTGATGCAAAACGTCGGCACCGCCTATGCGGTGAAACGTGCGGTGATAGACGGCGAGCCGCTGACGGAGCGCGTAGTCACCTTAACCGGCGAAGCGGTCACGCGTCCGGGCAACGTCTGGGCGCGCCTGGGTACGCCGGTCAGCCATCTGCTAAAAGATGCCGGTTTCTGCCCAGGCGCCGATCCGATGGTGATTATGGGCGGCCCGCTGATGGGCTTCACCCTGCCCTGGCTCGACGTGCCGGTGGTCAAAATCACCAACTGTCTGCTGGCGCCTTCGGCGAGCGAAATGGGCGAACCGGAAGAGGAAAAAGGCTGTATCCGCTGTAGCGCCTGCGCGGACGCCTGCCCGGCCGATCTTCTGCCGCAGCAGTTATACTGGTTCAGCAAAGGGCAGCAGCACGACAAAGCCACCAGCCATAACCTCGCCGATTGTATCGAGTGCGGCGCCTGCGCCTGGGTTTGTCCAAGCAATATCCCGCTGGTGCAGTACTTCCGCCAGGAGAAAGCCGAGATATACGCCATTGCGCAAGAAGAGAAACGCGCAGCGGAAGCGAAAGTCCGCTTTGAGGCGCGTCAGGCTCGCCTGGAACGGGATAAAGCCGCAAGGCTGGAACGTCATAAGCAGGCAGCAGTACAGCCAGCAGCGAAAGATCAGGATGCGATTAACGCCGCCCTTGCCCGCGTACGTGAAAAGCAGCGCAACGCGGCGCAGCCGATTATCGTGCTCTCCGGCGAGAAACCGGATAACAGCGAAGCCATCGCCGCTCGCGAAGCCCGTAAGGCCGAGGCGCGGGCGCGCAGGGCTGAGCAGCTGGTAGTCCCGGCTGAACCTGCCCCGGACGCAGAGCAACCTGCTACCGTTGACCCGCGCAAGGCCGCCGTCGAGGCCGCGATCGCCCGCGCCAAAGCGCGCAAAGCGGGCCAGCAGGCAGCCCCGGCTGAACCTGCCCCCGCCGCAGAACAGCCTGCTACCGTTGACCCACGCAAGGCCGCCGTCGAGGCCGCGATCGCCCGCGCCAAAGCGCGCAAAGCGGGCCAGCAGGCAGCCCCGGCTGAACCTGCCCCCGCCGCAGAACAGCCTGCTACCGTTGACCCACGCAAGGCCGCCGTCGAGGCCGCGATCGCCCGCGCCAAAGCGCGCAAAGCAGAACAACAGCAACAAGCAGTTCCCCCGTCGGCAGCCAATGATGACGGCCGCAAAGCGGCAGTCGCTGAAGCAATCGCCCGCGTTCAGGCCCGGAAAGCGTCCCGGCAGGCAGTTAACGAGGATTAAATGGTTTTCAGAATCGCAAGTTCCCCCTACACCCACAATCAGCGCCAGACTTCGCGGATTATGCTGCTGGTGCTGCTCGCCGCCGTACCCGGTATTGTGGTTCAGACCTGGTTTTTCGGCTGGGGTACCGTACTGCAAATTATCCTCGCCGCCGTCACGGCGTGGGGAGCCGAAGCGGCCATTCTTAAACTGCGCAAACAAAATATCCCGGCGATTCTTGCCGATAACTCAGCGCTACTGACCGGCCTGCTGCTGGCGATCAGTATTCCGCCTTTTGCGCCGTGGTGGATGGTCGTGCTGGGCACTGCGTTTGCGGTGATTATCGCCAAACAGCTGTACGGTGGACTGGGTCACAATCCTTTTAACCCGGCAATGATTGGCTACGTGGTGCTGCTGATCTCTTTCCCGGTGCAGATGACCTCCTGGCTCCCGCCCCATGAGATAGCCGCCAATGTTCCCGGTTTTAGCGACGCGCTGAGGATGATTTTCACTGGTCATACGGCTACCGGCGGGGACATGAACAGCCTGCGAATCGGCATTGACGGCATCAGTCAGGCAACGCCGCTGGATACCTTCAAAACCTCGCTCCATGCCGGTCATGCGGTGCAAGAGATCCTCCAGTATCCTGTCTACGGCGGCGCACTGGCCGGTCTCGGCTGGCAGTGGGTTAACGTGGCTTATCTGGCGGGCGGTCTGTTCCTGCTATGGCAAAAAGCCATTCGCTGGCATATTCCGCTGAGCTTCCTGCTGAGCCTTGCCGTTTGCGCCACCCTGGGATGGCTATTCTCACCAGAAAGCCTTGCCTCACCGCAAATTCATCTGCTCTCCGGCGCCACCATGCTGGGCGCCTTCTTTATCCTGACGGACCCGGTGACCGCTTCCACCACCAATCGCGGTCGCCTGATCTTCGGCGCGCTGGCGGGGTTACTGGTGTGGCTAATTCGCAGCTTTGGCGGCTACCCGGATGGCGTCGCCTTTGCCGTTCTGCTGGCTAATATTACCGTTCCCTTGATCGATTACTACACGCGCCCGCGCGCGTACGGCCACCGCTGAGGACCCGAACATGTTACAAAGCATGCGTAAACACGGCATCACGCTGGCCCTCTTTGCTGCGGGTTCGACCGGGCTGACGGCCGCCATTAACGAACTGACTAAAAGCACTATTGAAGACCAGGCCGCCCAGCAGCAAAAAGCCTTATTCGACCAGGTTATGCCGGCCAATTTATATAATAACGACTTGCTGAAAAGCTGTTATCGGGTAACCGCGCCGGAGCTGGGAAAAGGCGAGCATAAGGTCTGGATTGCTCAGAATGGCGATAAAGCGGTTGCAGCGGTGATGGAAGCTACCGCGCCGGACGGCTATTCAGGAGCCATTCAGCTACTGGTTGCCGCCGACTTTAAAGGTACCGTGCTGGGTACCCGCGTCACCGAGCATCATGAGACGCCGGGCCTGGGCGATAAGATCGAGCTTAGAATTTCTGACTGGATCACCCTCTTTGCCGATAAAGTGATTCATGGGCAAAACGATAGCCATTGGGCCGTGAAAAAAGACGGCGGCGATTTCGATCAGTTTACCGGGGCTACCATTACTCCGCGCGCGGTGGTCAATGCCGTCAAGCGCGCGGGCCTGTATGCGCAAACTCTGCCCGCGCAGATTTCTGCTTTCACTCCCTGTGGAGACTAGACCATGAGCGAAGTAAAAGACGTTATTGTTCAGGGGCTGTGGAAAAACAACTCCGCGCTGGTTCAGCTGCTGGGGATGTGTCCTCTGCTCGCCGTGACCTCTACCGCCACCAACGCTCTTGGGCTTGGGCTGGCGACGACGCTGGTTCTTACCCTGACTAACCTGACCATTTCCAGCCTGCGTCGCTGGACGCCGGCGGAAATCCGTATTCCGATTTACGTTATGATCATCGCTTCGGTGGTGAGCGTCGTCCAGATGCTGATCAACGCTTATGCGTTCGGCCTTTATCAGTCTCTGGGGATTTTTATCCCGCTTATCGTCACCAACTGCATTGTGGTCGGGCGCGCTGAGGCCTTTGCCGCGAAAAAAGGCCCGGCGCTATCGGCGCTGGATGGTTTTTCCATCGGCATGGGGGCGACCTGCGCGATGTTTGTCCTCGGCTCGATGCGGGAAATTCTCGGCAACGGTACCCTGTTTGATGGTGCCGATAGCCTGCTCGGCAGTTGGGCAAAGGTTCTGCGTATAGAAGTATTTCATACCGATACGCCGTTCCTGCTGGCAATGCTGCCGCCGGGCGCATTTATTGGCCTCGGCATGATGTTGGCGGTAAAATACCTCATTGATGAACGTAGCAAACAGCGCAAAGCCAAAGCGGCGCAGGCCGGGGGGATCGTTGCGCCCTCTGATGTGACGGGAAAAGCATAGGATGAACAAGAGTAAACGCCTGGAGATCCTCACCAGGCTCAGGGATAACGACCCGCACCCCACTACGGAGCTGAATTTTAACTCGCCGTTTGAATTATTGATCGCCGTGCTGCTCTCGGCGCAGGCTACCGACGTTAGCGTCAATAAAGCTACGGCGAAACTCTACCCGGTCGCCAACACGCCGGTGGCGATGCTGGCGCTGGGCGTAGAGGGCGTCAAGTCGTACATTAAGACCATCGGCCTGTTCAACAGTAAAGCAGAAAACGTCATTAAGACCTGCCGGATCCTGCTTGAGCAGCATAACGGCGAAGTACCGGAAGACAGAGCCGCGCTTGAGGCGCTTCCCGGCGTCGGGCGCAAAACCGCTAACGTCGTGTTGAACACCGCCTTCGGCTGGCCGACAATCGCCGTCGATACGCACATTTTCCGCGTTTGCAACCGGACACAATTTGCGCCTGGTAAAAACGTTGAACAGGTGGAAGAGAAGCTGTTAAAGGTGGTTCCGGCGGAATTCAAAGTGGACTGCCATCACTGGTTGATTCTGCACGGCCGTTATACCTGTATCGCCCGTAAACCGCGCTGCGGTTCCTGCCTGATTGAAGATCTTTGCGAGTTTAAAGAGAAGGTCTACTCCTGACCCTACCAGAGCCATAACCCTTCATAAGTCATGGCTCTGGTGCATACCCCATTTTTCCGATGTTCACGCCATCGATTTAGCCTTCTTATGGCTTATTATTCCGCTATATAACCATCGATCAGCTTATTCATTTTTTTCAGAGGCAAAATTTCTATACATTTGTGATCCAGATCACTGAGTCAATTTCTTGTTGCTTTGTTGTTAACTTATTAATACGAAAACCTGCTGATTTAAATACCTCCAACTTAAATACCAACACAATAACCCATCATTTTTTAGGATTTTGGGCTATATCACTGGATGCAAGCACAAACAGCAGAACATATGGCCTTAATGCAAAAACTTTCCGATTCTGACAGATAAAAACGCTGCCATTAACGAAACGCTGAAATTTAACTCTGTATAACATTTATATGTCCGGTGTATTATAACGCTCAGGATATGTGTAACAGATTATTGCAAAGCTATTGCCTGATGGCACAGGATAGTGAACATTACCTGCCGTTTTCCCTCCAGAATAACTATAAAGGCGGCGGTCTGCGAAGATTGCGCCCCGAGCACCCCCCGTTAATATGGGATGTAAAAAAAGAGGTATTTGTGTCTACTGCAAACAATAAACCAACGGAGAGCGTGAGTTTAAACGCTTTCAAACAACCACGATCGTTCTATCTCATCTTCTCTATTGAGCTATGGGAACGTTTTGGTTTCTACGGCCTGCAAGGGATTATGGCCGTTTACCTGGTTAAACAGCTGGGTATGTCAGAAGCGGATTCTATCACTCTGTTCTCCTCCTTTAGCGCCCTGGTATACGGTCTGGTGGCGATTGGCGGCTGGCTGGGCGACAAGGTGCTCGGCACCAAGCGCGTCATTATGCTCGGCGCCATCGTTCTGGCTATCGGCTACGGCCTGGTCGCGTGGTCCGGACACGATGCGGGCATCGTGTATATGGGGATGGCAACGATTGCCGTGGGTAATGGCCTGTTTAAGGCTAACCCCTCTTCCCTGCTCTCGACCTGCTATGAAAAGAACGATCCGCGTCTGGATGGTGCATTTACCATGTACTATATGTCCGTCAATATCGGCTCCTTCTTCTCTATGCTGGCGACACCGTGGCTGGCGGCAAAATTCGGCTGGAGCGTCGCTTTCGCTCTGAGCTTTGTAGGCCTGGTGATCACCATCGTCAACTTCGCTTTCTGCCAGCGCTGGGTTAAGCAGTACGGTTCCAAACCTGACTTCGCACCGGTGCACGTGGGCAAACTGCTGGCCACTATCGTTGGCGTGGTCGTTCTGGTCGCGATTGCAACCTGGCTGCTGCACAACCAGGGCATTGCACGTATGGCGCTGGGCGTGGTTGCTCTGGGCATCATCGTTATCTTTGCTAAAGAGGCCTTTGCGATGCACGGCGCGCCGCGTCGCAAAATGATCGTTGCGTTTATTCTGATGCTGCAGGCGATCATCTTCTTTGTGCTGTATAGCCAGATGCCGACTTCCCTCAACTTCTTTGCTATTCGCAACGTTGAACACTCTCTGCTGGGTATCGCTTTTGAACCTGAACAGTATCAGGCGCTGAACCCGTTCTGGATCATTATCGGTAGCCCGATTCTTGCCGCCATTTACAACAAGATGGGCGACACCCTGCCAATGCCGATGAAGTTCGCTATTGGTATGGTCCTGTGCTCCGGCGCCTTCCTCGTGCTGCCGCTGGGCGCGAAGTTCGCCAGCGATGCGGGTATCGTCAACGTCAGCTGGCTGGTGATTAGCTACGGTCTGCAAAGTATCGGTGAACTGATGATCTCCGGCCTGGGCCTGGCGATGGTTGCGCAGCTGGTTCCGCAGCGCCTGATGGGCTTCATCATGGGCAGCTGGTTCCTGACAACCGCTGGCGCTAACCTGATCGGCGGCTACGTTGCGAACATGATGGCAGTACCGGACAACGTCACTGACCCGCTGATGTCGCTGGAAGTTTACGGCCGCGTGTTCCTGCATATCGGTGTCGCAACTGGCGTTATCGCTATCCTGATGCTGCTGACGGCGCCGAAGCTGAACCGCATGACCCAGGACGATGATAAAACGGCAAAAGCCAGCGATACCGCCACGGCTTAAGCTCCCTGGGAAAACCGATAAATTAAACCGCTAACGCTCTGTTAGCGGTTTTTTTTTGCCCCTGGGCGGACTAACATACAGAAAACCGCAGCCACGAGGAGTCACCGATGAAACTGTTCTATAAATCCGGCGCTTGTTCTCTAGCCTCGCATATCGCGCTACGCGAAAGCGGGCTGGACTTTACCCTGCAGGGCGTTGACGTGATGAAAAAACGCCTTGAAAACGGGGAGGATTATTTGCTGGTTAACCCCAAGGGTCAGGTACCGGCGCTGCTGCTGGACGATGACGTGCTGCTGACGGAAGGCGTGGCCATTATGCAGTATATCGCCGATCGCGTACCGGACCGCCAGCTGCTGGCGCCGGTAGGAAGCATCGCCCGCTACCAGACCCTGGAGTGGCTAAACTACGTGGCGACGGAACTGCATAAAGGCTTTACACCGCTGTTTCGCCCGGATACGCCGGAAGATTTCAAACCTATCGCCCGCGCGCAGCTGGATAAGAAAATGCAGTACGTGAACGAATGTCTGCAGGATAAAGAGTGGATTAACGGGCATCGTTTCACCATTGCGGATGGCTACCTGTTCACCGTACTGCGCTGGGCCTACGCCGTGAAGCTGAATATGGAAGGTTATAGCAATATCGCGGCCTGGATGAAACACGTTGCCGCGCGCCCGGCCGTAGCCGCTGCTCTTGAGGCTGAAGGGCTGAAGTAAAACCGATGCTTGCCCGACATGTCGGGCAAGTTCATACCCGCCTTAAAGCTGGGTGGCGCTAAAGTAGTGCTCCGGCTGCGCAATGCGATCCTGAGCCGCCACAACCTGAAGCTCATATTCCTGCATGTTTTTAGTCGCCAGCATGATTTCATAAACCGCGGCGGTCACGTGCTCCAGCGCATCGCGCAGAGTGGCGCCCTGCAGCAGTTTGACCAGCAGCAGCCCGCTGGTAACGTCACCGACGCCTACCGGCTGGCGCATGCCAAAATCCACCAGCGGACGGCTGATATGCCAGGCTTCCTGCGCGGTAACCAGCAGCATCTCAAAACGATCCATACTCAGTCCGGCACGCGAGAGATGCTTCACCAGCACCACCTCCGGCCCCTGAGCAATCAGCTCGCGCGCGGCCAAAACCGCCTCGTTAACGTTTGCCACCGGATGCCCGCAGAGGATCTCCAGCTCAATCAGATTTGGCGCAATAATATCGCTTGCCGGCAGCGCGTAGCGCACGTGAAACTCCGCTACGCCCGGCGCCACGATGCAGCCCTTTTCCGGATGACCCATTACCGGGTCGCAGAAATATTTCGCTGCCGGATTGGCGGCTTTAACCTGACGCACGATGCCAAGAATATGTTCGCCCTGTTCAGCCGATCCCAGATAGCCGCTTAGCACGGCGTCACAGCGCTGCAGTTGGTTAATATCGGCAATCCCCTGAACAATCTCCGTCAAATGCGCTGGCGGCATCACGCAGCCGGTCCATTTACCGTATTGGGTATGATTAGAGAATTGTACGGTATTAAGCGGCCAGACGTTGGCGCCAAGGCGGCGCATAGGAAATTCAGCGGCGCTGTTGCCCGCATGGCCAAACACAACGTGGGACTGGATGGCGAGGATGTTCTTCATCTTAATTACCTGAGAGCAAAAAATAAGGGGCGCGGTTTCCCACGCCCCTGCCTTTACGCAATTACTTCCAGCAGACCAGACAGTAATTTTTCTTACCGCGGCGCAGTAAGGTGTAGCGACCAAAGAGACGGTCGGCATCGACAAATACGTATTCCGGGTCGGACTGTTTTTCGCCGTTGATGGTCACCGCATTCGATGCGATGGTTTTACGCGCCTGACCGCGGGACGGCTGCAGTTCAGAATCCACCAGCGCCTGCATCAGATCGGCGCCTTTATCCATTTCGATCATCGGCACGCCATCCTGCGCCAGCTGTTTGAAATCGGCTTCGCTCAAATCGCTCAGGTTGCCGTTGAACAGGCTCTCGGTAATGCGTTTTGCCGCCACCAGACCTTCTTCACCGTGCACCAGACGGGTCACCTGCTCGGCCAGCACGTACTGGGCGCGCGGCGCTTTACCGCTGTTTTTGTCTTCCTCCTCCAGGGCATTGATTTCAGCTATGTCCATAAAGGTGAAGAACTTAAGGAAGCGATAAACATCGGCATCCGCGGTGTTGATCCAGAACTGGTAGAACTTATACGGACTGGTTTTCTTCGGATCGAGCCACACTGCGCCGCCTTCGGTTTTACCGAATTTCGTGCCGTCGGCTTTGGTGATCAGCGGAACGGTGAGGCCAAAGACCTGATTCTGGTGCAGACGACGGGTCAGGTCGATACCGGAAGTAATGTTACCCCACTGGTCAGAACCGCCGATTTGCAGCGCCACGCCGTGCAGCTTGTTCAGACAAGCAAAGTCGTAGCCTTGCAGCAGGTTGTAGGAGAACTCGGTAAAAGAGATGCCCTGGTCGTCGCGATTCAGACGCTGCTTCACCGCTTCTTTGTTGATCATCTGGTTTACGGAGAAGTGCTTGCCGATATCACGCAGGAAGGTGAGCACGTTCATGCTGCCAAACCAGTCGTAGTTATTCGCGGCGATGGCAGAGTTATCACCACAATCAAAGTCGAGGAAAGGCGCGACCTGTTTGCGAATTTTATCTACCCACTCCTGCACGGTATCTTCAGTGTTCAGTTTACGCTCAGCGGCTTTAAAGCTCGGGTCACCAATGAGACCCGTCGCGCCGCCAACCAGCGCAACAGGCTTATGGCCCGCCTGCTGAAAGCGTTTCAGGCATAACAATGGAACAAGATGCCCCAAGTGCAAGCTGTCGGCGGTAGGGTCGAAGCCGCAATAGAGCGCGATCGGGCCTTGCGCCAGTCGCTCTGCTAACGCTTCCTCGTCCGTCACCTGGGCTACCAGCCCCCGCTCCTGCAATTGTTTAATCAAGTTACTGCTTGCCATCAAATTCTCCATCTATAAACGACTGCACCTCTGCCGGTACACGACTTTTCGCCAGACGCGAAAAAAAACATCTATACCCTAAATAATTCGAGTTGCAGGAAGGCGGCAAGTGAACGACAAATTCGTCAGGAACGAATTTGAACAACCGAAGATGACCTTCGGTCAGGGACATAGATGTCCCTGATTCATCCCGATGAGCTTACTGTAGTAAGTGATTCGGGTGAGTGAACGCAGCCAACGCACATGCAAATTGAAGTATGACGGGTATACGCAAAATTGTTCAAGCTGCATCGCGGCGGCAAGCATATGAAAGCTCAGGGAACTTACACAGGTAAGCGACAGAGCGGGCAGGCGCAGCGGATAAAGATGCAGCTTGAAAAATGAAGCGTATAGAATAAAGCGCCAGGCCACGATGCACCAGCGCTTAAGACAACATTTTTGCGTCCTTTATGGCGCCAGTCGGTCGATCTGCCAGCCGCTGTTTTGGCGCTGATAGAGAAAACGATCGTGCAGACGATGCTCTCCGCCCTGCCAGAACTCCATCTGTTCAATACTGACGCGGAATCCGCCCCAGAAGCTCGGCAGCGGAACTTCGCCCTGCTGGAACTTTTGCTTCAGCTCGAGGAACTTACTTTCGAGGATGCCGCGAGCCGAAATACGGCTGGACTGCTGCGATACCCAGGCGCCAATCTGACTGTCGCGCGGGCGGCTGTGGAAATATTTGACTACTTCCAGCGTCGACAGGCGTTCCGCTTTACCGATAACCATGACCTGGCGCTCCAGCATATGCCATGGAAACAGCAGGCTGATGCGGGGATTTTTTTCAATCTGGTGGGCTTTGCGGCTGCCGAGGTTGGTATAAAACACCAGGCCTTTCTCATCGTAGTGCTTGAGCAACACGATGCGCTGGTAAGGCTGCGAGTTTTCATCAACGGTCGCGACAACCATCGCCGTCGGGTCAGCGAGCTTCGCATCACAGGCCTGCCGCAGCCAGCGTTCAAATAATGCCAGGGGTTCGGCAGGAAGGTCGTGGCGACGCAGGCCACCACGGGTATATTCACGGCGCAGATGCGCAATTTGCTGCAATTCGTCGTTATCAGACATGGCAATTGAGAAAGTCATCAATGGGTGGCGTTATTGTGCGCCCCCATGACTGAAATCTCAACGTTTGGCGGTTTGCAGCTGACAGTTTTCCAGCACAATACGGTCGCGTTTATAAACGGTGGCGCTATCGCCTTTAGACCAGAAGACGTATACGCCATCGGTATAGCGCGCGCCGGAGGCGGAGAGACCCTGCTGTAAATTTAACTGCTGGTTGTCGTAAATGAAGCTGACCTGCTGGCGAGTATTATTGAGATGGACGGTTAACGGTTTTTGCTCGCACTGGTACTCGAGGGTATCCGTGTTCATCCGCTCAACAAACTGGTTGTAGTAGCTACAGCCTGCGAGCATAAAAGGTACAGCAAGAATAAGTATTTTTTTCATCAGTATGCCTTCGACTTTCCCGGTCCGGGAAGGCATAACGCCCTCCCTCAACGTTGGCCAGTTTACGAAGAAACCGGCGCGGGTGATTTCAGTTAACTCTGATTTTGCTGCGGATTGGCCGGGAAAATAGCGCCCAGTACGGTTGCCTGCGACGCGCCGGTCACGGAAGGGAGATTGCCGGGTAAACCGGCGAGGGTACGCCACGCCAGCCACGCGAAAGCCAGCGCTTCCATATCATCACCGCTAATGCCCGCCTCATCGGTCGTCGACACTTCGGTTCCCGGCAACAGCGCCGCCAGACGCGCCATCAGTAGCGGGTTACGCGCACCGCCGCCGCATACCAGTAGACGCTCGCAGCCTCCGCTTAGCAGCACCTGTTCGCTGATGCTGACGGCGGTCAGTTCGGCCAGGGTCGCCTGGACATCCTGGGCACGAAGCCCCGGATAACGCGCCAGATGCTGCGTGAGCCAGCCGTAGTTAAAGTATTCGCGCCCGGTACTCTTCGGCGCCGGCAGGGCAAACCAGGGATCGCTGAGCATATCCTGCAGCAGCGGCAGCACAATTTTCCCCTCGCTGGCCCACTGCGCGTCTTTATCATAGGGTTTGCCGCACTGGCGCCAGACCCACGCGTCCATCAGCATGTTGCCTGGCCCCGTGTCGTATCCACGTACCGGCTGCCCCGGCGCCAGTAAAGAGAGATTGGCAATACCGCCGATATTGAGAATCATGCGGCGCTCTACCGGATGCGCCAGCAGCGCATGATGGAAAGCCGGAACCAGCGGCGCCCCCTGCCCCCCGAGCGCCATATCGCGGCGGCGAAAGTCTCCGACCACGGTTACGCCGGTGCGCGCGGCAATCTGATTATTGTCGCCTATCTGCATAGTGTGCGGCGCATCACCCGTTGGCTCATGCCAGACCGTTTGCCCATGGCAGCCGATGGCGATGATATCTGCTGCCTGTAGCTTTTCCTGAGCCATTAGCGCCAGAACCGCATCGGCAAACAGCCGCCCCAGCCGCGTATCCAGCCGCCCTAACTGCGAAAGCGTGAGCGGCTGCCCCTGACAGATAGCCAGAATCTGTTCTTTAATCGCAATGGGGATGGGATACGTCAGGCTGGCCTGCTGGGCGACCAGATCTTCATTAATTGCTGCAAGCACAACATCCACACCATCAAGGCTGGTGCCGGACATGACGCCGATAAAGCGGCCTGATTTCATACGCTTTCCTTCATTCCATGACTCTCGTATATCCCCACACTCCACCATAAACGAGGGGGCAATGCTATGCTGCTATAATACTTTTTAACAATACAAGCAGCGCGATGGTACTTAGCGTAAAGAACTTATGTTTAGTTTAGGTTGAGACGACTCTGATTATTATTTTTTGTATAGTCACGGTATCTGCTATGCCAGCAGACGCTTAAATGCCATATAATTGGCTACAAGGAAGTTCAACAGAACGCTTCTTGTGAACAGGAGATTCATAAATGATTTTACGTGTTTTGGCTGTCTCGATGATTGGTTTTACGCTTGCAGGTTGCGTCAGCAACAGCGGCCTGTCCGGCGATGTTTACTCCGCATCCGAAGCCAAACAGGTCCAAAGTGTGACCTACGGCACCATTGTGCATACCCGCGCGGTTCAGATTCAGGGCGGAGATGAAAGCAATGCTATCGGCGCCATTGGCGGCGCGGTGCTCGGTGGTTTCCTGGGTAACACCATCGGCGGCGGCACGGGTCGCTCTCTGGCAACCGCAGCAGGCGCTGTCGCGGGCGGCGTAGCCGGTCAGGGCGTCCAGGGCGCAATGAACAAAACCCAGGGCGTTGAGCTGGAAATTCGCAAAGATGATGGCAACACCATCATGGTGGTACAGAAACAAGGCAGCACGCCGTTCTCCGTCGGACAACGCGTGGCTATCGCCGGCAGCGGCAGCCAGGTTACCGTATCCCCGCGCTAAATCTTTTCCCTGCGGCCCTTGCGGGCCGCTCATTTATATAAAATACGTATCATTTATCATAATAAATAAACACTACAAATATATTTATATTTTTCCGCCTCCCATCCACAACTTGCGCCTGCTCAATATTCTCCCCTCCGCTATCAAGTAATCTGCATCCTGTATTACGCAAAACATTTACGACAGTGACGTCGTTTTACCTTTGCCCTTTTATTCAGGGATGTTGACTATGTTTATTAATCTCAAACGCTTGCCTGACAGGCTATTTCTTTACGCTGTCGTATGCGGTTTTTCTATTGCTACGATTAATTTCGTTACCGGCTCATTAATTCATCGTATCTCTACAACTTCATCAATGCTGTTTCCTGTATTGACTATTTCACTGATGGGTTTCCATATTATGATTGCCTGTTTTATGGGCATGAAATATCTGTGCGATAAAAAGCAGCTTTACCTGGCGCCAATAGCCTTCGCTTTTGCCTGTTCGGCCCTGTTGATGCTCGGGACCATAGGCAGCTACCCGGACTGGCTGGTATGTGCCCAGGGTCGCGTCATCAACCAGAATGACGCGCTAATTTTTTATTTTTTCCGCAACGTCATGATGGCCGTTTTATTTATAACTTCGATCGTTTTATATCGGCTTCGCCACCGTACCACTCATTCAGGAAAAATTCACGGTCTGGTACTGCTGGGTTGTTTTATTTTGATCGCCGCAACGCTCATATTGTCGTGGATTCATTCCAGCAACTCACCATTACTGAGCATTGAATTCATTGATAATCTGACCTATACCTTTACGCCGTTATGGCATAACCGGGTTGGCTGGGTATTAATTGGTACATGGTCATTTACGCTGATTTTACTTATTAGCCTGACCCGGCTACGCAATATATTCTGGTACAGCGGCGCCTTTTTTTGTACCGCCTATATATTTACGCTGCTGGTTCTGCTCTCCACGGTCAACGGTAACGCTCATTCCTGGAACCAGGCGCGGCTCTTTGAAACGCTGAGCACTCTGTTTTTGATTTTAGTTCTGCTTGTGGATGTTTTTATCCTCTACCGGGAGTCAAACGAAAGGTACGTTCGCTCGTACCAGAATTCTATTCGCGATCCCCTGACCCGGCTGTATAACCGCAGCTATTTCTACGACACCCTGAATCAACGATTAACAAAAGTCTCTGCATCACAGCCGCTATCGGTCATTGTCTGCGATCTTGACCGCTTTAAGCGCATCAACGACACGTACGGCCACGTGCAGGGAGATAAGGTCATTCAGTTTGCTGCCAGCGTGTTGCAGAATAACGTGCGCCAGGAGGACATTGCCGCGCGTATCGGCGGGGAAGAGTTTGCCCTGCTGCTGGTCAACATCGGCGCCAACGAAGCGCTGGCCATTGCCGAACGCATCCGCCTGTCCGTCAGTGAACAGCATGAAGGTTTACCGGAAAGAATGACCATCAGTATGGGCGTTTTCACCACTCAGGATGCGCATGTTGCGGCGGAGGAGTGCGTCAAGCGCGCTGATACCGCCATGTACGAAGCGAAAAACACCGGGCGTAATCGCGTAGTCGTCTGGCAGGCGTAAATAAAAAAGAGGCCTTGAGAAGATTCAAGGCCTCGTTAAGGTCAATCTTTTGCCTGGAGATCGAGGATGTTGTGTTCAAGTTTACGAATCAAGTTGAGCAGCGTTTCCACCTCTTCTTTAGAAACGCCGGCCAGAATCTCATCACGCGTTTTGCCGATAACCTCTTCCATTTCGTTGATCAGGGGTTCGGCTTTTTCGGTAAGCTTGATACGTTTTGCCCGCCGATCGTTTGCACAGGTCTGGCGAGAAATAAGCCCCTTCTCCTCCAGCTGGTCGAGCGTGCGAACCAGCGAAGGCTGCTCAATACCAATGGCTTTCGCCAGCTGAATCTGCGACTGTTCAGGCGGCAGCTGGTGAATGTTATGCAGCGTGACCCAGTGCGTCTGCGTTAACTCCAGAGGTTTCAGGCGATGGTCGATTAGCGCGCGCCAGACGCGTACCAAACGTGCCAGATCAGAACCAAGTGGCGATTCCAATTTCATCTCCTTATAATTAGCTTGCTAAGTTATTATACTGATTTTAGAATAGTGTGCAGCATTTAAATTACCAAAACAAATGAATTACCTGATTCACTAAAATCAGAACAATGATTTACAATGTGAATAATCGCATAACCTGAACATTCATCCTGAAACGGCAAAGGATTTTTGCTTGTGAAACTGAGTCTTAACACTACCGGATTGCCGCTCCAGGACCTGGTGTTCGGCGCTTCGGTCTATTTTCCTCCTGTCTTTAAAGCCGTTCTGCTGGGCTTCTTTATCTGGTTGGTCGTTCATCGTCAGCTGCGGGACTGGATGTACGCAGGTGAAATCTGGCACCCCCTGCTTATGGATCTCTCCTTCTTTGCGCTCTCCGTTTGTCTGGCGCTGGTTTTACTGACTATCTGGTAATGTTCATTACATGAAGAAACTAAAATATTTATCCACGCTGCTGGTCGCCGCGCTGGCCATTATTGCCGCCTGGCTGGTCTGGAATTACTACACGCAGTCCCCGTGGACCCGCGACGGGAAAGTCCGGGCCGAGCAGGTAGGCGTCACGCCGCAGGTGTCCGGGAGCATCCTGCAGCTCAACGTACGCGATAACCAGCTGGTTAAGGCCGGTGAAGTGCTGTTCAGAATTGATGATACGCCTTATAAAATTGCGCTGCTCAACGCCCAGGCCCAGCTCGACAAGGCTCGAGCTGAAGTTGCCCGCGCGCAGGCTGAACAGAAAAAAGCCGCCAGCGATGCCGCTCGCCGACGCCATCTCTCCGAGAATTTCATCTCCGCAGAAGATTTAGAAAACGCCAATACTGCGCTTAATACCGCTAATACCAACCTGGCAGCGGCTAAGGCCGTTGTGGGAGCCGCCCTGGCCACCCTCGATCATGCCCAATGGCAGCTCGCGCAGACCGAAATCAAGGCTCCGGTTGACGGCTGGGTAACGAACCTTTCGACCCGCATTGGCGACTACGCAACCGTAGGCCATCCGCTTTTTGCCCTCGTCGACAGCCACTCCTTTTACGTGATCGGTTATTTTGAAGAAACGAAACTGCGTAATATCCGTCCCGGCGATAGCGCGCAGATCGTCCTCTATAGCAGCAAACAAAAGTTACAGGGTCACGTAGGCAGTATCGGACGCGCTATTGTCGATCAGAGCGTAGAGAGCGGAAGTGGTCTGGTAGCGAATATTAAACCGAATATTCCCTGGGTACGCCTTGCCCAGCGCGTGCCGGTGCGCATTGAGTTTGACCATCTGCCGCCGGATATCACGTTGGTCTCCGGTACCACCTGCACCGTTGCCATTGGCCCACAGTAATGAAGCTACAGGCCCTGACGTGGCGCTCTCTTCCCTGGATTAAGGCCAGCCGTCCGCAGTGGCGCTATGCCCTGCGTAACGGGATTGCCATGTGCCTGGCGCTGAGCGTCGCCTACTGGCTGAATCTTGACGAACCCTACTGGGCGATGACTTCCGCCGCGGTAGTCAGCTTTCCCACCGTCGGCGGCGTGATCAGCAAAAGCTTTGGCCGTATTGCCGGCAGCCTGCTCGGCGCCTGCGCAGCGCTGCTGCTGGCCGGCCATACGCTCAACGATCCGTGGCTATTTCTTTTTAGTATTTCGGCGTGGATAGCCCTCTGTACCTGGGCCTGCGCGATGTTCACCAATAACGTCGCCTATGCATTCCAGCTTGCGGGCTACACCTGCGCGATTATCGCTTTCCCGGTTATCAATATTACCGATGCTAACGAACTGTGGACTATCGCCCAGTCGCGCGTCTGCGAGGTTATCGTCGGTATATTGTGCGGCGGGCTAATGATGATGATTTTACCGAGTACCTCCGACGGCACCACGCTACTGAGCGCGCTAAAAAATATGCATGCCCGCCTGCTGGAACACGCCAGTCTGCTGTGGGTCCCGGAAACAACCGATGCTATCCGGGCCGCGCACGAGAGCGTGATTGGGCAAATCCTGACCATGAATCTGCTGCGCATTCAGGCCTTCTGGAGCCACTATCGCTTTCGCCGGCAAAATCCGCTGCTCAACTACCTGCTACATCAGCAGCTACGAATGACCAGCGTCATTTCGAGCCTGCGGCGGATGCTGCTTAACTGGCCCGCCGCGCCCGCTCGTACTCGCGAGATTCTGGAGTCTTTGCTCAGCGAGTTAGCGCTTTCAAACGCCGATGCTTACAGCGTTGCCCGCATTATCGCGCCGCTTGCGCCGCCCGCCGATGCCGACTACCGACACATCGCCTTCTGGAAGCGCCTGCGCTATTTTTGTCGCCTGTATCTGGAGAGCAGCCGCTGGCTCAGGCGCATCGAAAACGCCACCGCGATCACCGAATTCAACGTACCTTCCGCACCCGCGCTGGCCCGCCATACCGATCAGGCCGAAGCTCTCTGGAACGGGGTTCGCGCTTTTTGCGCGCTGGTGATGGTCGGCGCATGGGGTATAAGCACCCAGTGGCAGGCCTGCGCTGCAGCGCTTACCCTGGCGGCTATCTGCTGCGTGCTCTATTCGGTTTCACCCTCACCGTTTAAATCATTAACGCTTTTAATGCGTACCCTGATCCTGCTTTCGCTCTTTAGCTTTGTCGTGAAATTTGGCCTGATGGTGCAGATAACCGATTTATGGCAGTTTTTGCTATTTCTGTTTCCCCTGCTGACCACCATGCAGTTGCTCAAACAGCAGATGCCAAAGCTCGCCGGACTTTGGGGGCAGTTGATCGTTTTTATGGGCTCATTTATTTCGGTCACCAACCCGCCGGTGTACGACTACGCTTCGTTTCTTAATGATAATCTGGGAAAAATCATTGGGGTAGGACTTGCCTGGCTGGCTTTCGCCATTATCAGTCCAGGTTCAGACGCGCGTAAAAGCCGTCGGCACATCCGTGCGTTACGGCGTCACTTTGTCGACCAATTGAGCCGTCGTCCGCAGCATAGTGAACATGAATTTGAGTCGCTGGTTTATCATCACATTAGCCAGCTTAGCAACAGTCAGGATGCGCTGGCGCGCCGCTGGCTGCTGCGCTGGGGCGTCGTGTTACTCAATTGTTCCCACGTGGTGTGGCAACTACGCGACTGGGAAACGCGCTCCGACCCGCTCTCGCAGGTGCGCGATCTGTGCATTAGCCTGCTGCGTGACGTGATGAGCGAGCGCGGCGTTCAGCAGCGCCCTCTCGCTTCAACGCTGCAGGAACTGCAGCGCATCTGCGACGCGCTTAATCGCCACCACCAGCCCGCCGCCAGAGAGCTGGCGGCGGTTATCTGGCGACTCTGGTGCGCCCTGTCTCAGCTGGAACAGGCGCCGATCGCAGGAACGTTGACGGAAAGGACTACTTGATGACGCCGCAGGCGAAGCGCTCGCCGCCACCGCCGAGAGGCTGCGGGCTGTCGGACATATTATCGCCCCCCACGTGAATCATCAGCGCCTTGCCTTTCACTTCATCGAGGGTTTTTAAACGCGGCGCGACCACCGGCTGGGTGGCTTTTCCGTCGTTATTAACCACCAGGAACGGCAGATCGCCGAGATGACCGGCGCCGTCAGGACCTTCATGCTTTCCGGTGTTTTGCGGATCGTAATGTCCGCCGGCTGCGCCAGCGGCGACGGCTTTACCTTCTTTGATGGCCGGCTGGCAGCTACCGTTGGCGTGAATATGGAAGCCGTGCTCGCCGGGAGGCAGCGCTTTCAGGTCCGGAGTAAACTCGAGACCTTTCGCGGTTTCACTAATTTTCACGCTACCGATGGCCTGACCAACGCTCTGGCTGGTCACAAGATTGATATCGACGCTTTCGCTGGCCGCCTGCGCGCCCGCACAGGCGGCCAGGGTAAGTATGGCGAGAATACATCGTTGCATAACACCTCCTCAATGGCTCTATCACTATTCAGTGTAGGCCATTGCTGAGGTGTCGGTGTTTACGGAACGTCGTAGCCTAAGGCCGCTTTGCGAATGCGGAACCACTGCTGACGGCTCATATTTAGCTTTTCAGCGACAACCGCCGAGCGCACGCGCTCAATTTTTCCTGAACCGATAATTGGCAGCGGCTGCGACGGCAGACGCAGGATCCAGGCATACACCACCTGCTCAATGCTTTCCGCATTGAGCTCCTGAGCGACGCGGGCCAGCTCAACGCGCAGCGGCTGGAAGCTTTCGTCGTTAAACAAACGGCCGCCGCCGAGGCAGGACCAGGCCATCGGTCGGATGCGCAGCTGCTGAAGCTGATCGAGCGTACCGTCAAGCAGCAGCGGCTGGTGAACCGGGGAAATTTCCACCTGATTAGTCGCCAGGGTAAACGGCAGGCGCGACTGCAGCAGGGTAAACTGGGCGGGGGTAAAGTTCGACACGCCGAAGTGGCGAACCTTGCCGCTATGATGTAAAGCCAGGAAGGCCTCAGCCACTTCGTCAGCATCCATCAGCGGGTCCGGGCGATGAATCAGCAGCAGGTCCAGATGGTCGGTCGCCAGATTACCCAGCGACTGCTCCGCGCTCAGCACAATATGGTCGCGGTCGGTAATATAGTGGCCGATGGTATTTTCTGCCCGCGCTTTCGTGGCAATTCCGCATTTGGTGACGATCTCCATCCGGTTGCGCAGATGGGGCGCCAGCTTTAACGCTTCGCCAAACGCCGCCTCACAGCGATAGTCGCCGTAAATGTCGGCATGATCGATGGTGGTGATGCCCAGATCCAGGTGTTGCTCCACAAAGCCCACCAGCGCCTGAGCGGACATATTCCAGTCCATCAGACGCCAGTAGCCCATCACGAAACGAGAGAATTCCGGCCCCTGGGGAGCCATAGCAATACGCTGAACCATAACAGCTTCCTCAATAAAAAAGTGTCCTGAGTATACGCAATTTTTTGCTTAAAACAGTGAGGGTTGCTGCGGTTCTTCCGCACTATCCTGCTTAGCTGCGCGTAATTTACGCAGCAGCCGCTGGCGACACAGACGCAGAACATCCTGCTTTTGCGCATCGCTCATTTTCTGCCAGTTGAAACGCTCATCGCGGCTACGCATGCACCCCCGGCAGTAGCCGCGTTCATCAGACTGACAAATCCCCCGGCAGGGACTCTGTACCGGGAAGAACTCCAGTTGTTCAGCCACTTCGCCTCTCCAGCCGCTCATCTCTGTCTTTATTGAAGACGTTTCATCCGCCGTACGCAAATTTTGTTCGTCGCCCTCTGCGCCAGGCAGCATTTTTAATTATGGCTTGCATTAGACCAATCGGTCTATTACAGTGAGCGCCATGAACAAACACAGTGAATGCAATACCCGCGAACATATCCTGGCCACCGGCGAGCAGCTTTGTATGCATCGGGGTTTTACCGGTATGGGGCTGAGTGAACTGCTAAAAACAGCGGAAGTGCCGAAAGGTTCTTTCTATCACTATTTTCGCTCTAAAGAAGCCTTTGGCGTAGCGCTGCTCGACCATCACTACGCCGGATATCTTCAGCGCCTGGTTGAGCATTTTGCCCACGGCGAGGGAAACTATCGCGACCGCCTTTTGGCCTATTATCAGCATACGCTGACCCAGTTTTGCCAGCAGGGCATCATTAGCGGCTGCCTGACGGTGAAGCTGTCGGCAGAGGTCTGCGATCTGTCGGAAGATATGCGCACCGCGATGGATAAAGGGGCCAGTCAGATCATTACCCTGCTGGGCGATGCGCTGGAGCAAGGTCGTCAGGAAGGTAGCCTGACCTTTGATGGTGACGCATTAACGCTCTCACAGGTGCTTTACTCTCTGTGGCTGGGGGCGAATCTGCAGGCCAAGATTACGCACAGCGCAACGCCGCTGGAAAGCGCCCTGGCCCACGCTAAAAAAATTATTGCTGCGCCTGCCCTATAACAGGCGTTTTTATTTAACCCGTTTCAAGACGACCGGTCTACTCAGGAGTCATTATGTCAGAATCAAAGTTGTTTACCCCGTTGAAAGTAGGTGCGGTAACCGTGCCGAATCGCGTGTTTATGGCTCCGCTAACGCGTCTGCGCAGTATTGAGCCGGGGGATATTCCCACCCCGCTGATGGGCGAATACTACCGCCAGCGCGCCAGCTCCGGCCTGATTATTTCCGAAGCGACCCAGATTTCCGCTCAGGCTAAAGGCTACGCGGGTGCGCCAGGGCTGCACAGTCCGGAACAGATTGCCGCATGGAAAAAGATCACCGCCGGCGTCCACGCTGAAAACGGGCGTATTGCCGTCCAGCTGTGGCATACCGGGCGTATTTCGCACAGCAGCATCCAGCCCGGCGGCGCCGCCCCGGTTGCGCCATCGGCCATCAGCGCGGGCACCCGGACTTCGCTGCGCGACGAAAACGGCCATGCCATTCGCGTTGACACCTCAATGCCGCGCGCGCTCGAAACCCACGAGATCCCAGGGATCGTTGATGATTTCCGTCAGGCGGTAGGTAACGCCCGCGATGCCGGATTCGATCTTGTCGAACTGCACTCCGCCCACGGTTACCTGCTGCACCAGTTCCTTTCCCCTTCTGCCAACCATCGTACTGACCAGTACGGCGGCAGCGTGGAAAATCGCGCTCGCCTGGTGCTGGAAGTGGTTGATGCGGTGAGTAAAGAGTGGAGCGCCGACCGTATCGGTATTCGCGTCTCGCCCATCGGCAGTTTCCAGAACGTCGATAATGGCCCGAATGAAGAAGCCGATGCGCTCTATCTGATCGAAGAGCTGGCGAAACGCGGTATTGCCTACCTGCACATGTCCGAACCGGACTGGGCTGGCGGCCAACCGTACAGCGATGAGTTCCGCCAGAAAGTGCGCGACCGTTTCCCGGGCGCTATTATCGGCGCGGGCGCCTACACGGTTGAAAAGGCCAACGATCTGATCGGTAAAGGGCTGATCGATGCCGTGGCCTTTGGTCGCGACTACATTGCTAACCCGGACCTGGTGGCGCGCCTGCAGAAAAAGGCCGCTCTGAACCCACAGCGGCCGGAAAGCTTCTACGGCGGCGGCGCGGAAGGTTATACCGATTACCCTACCCTGTAATCCCTCCATTGATAGCGGCGGGTTATCGCCGCTATACTCAACGCTCTGATGTATCAAAATAAACTGCATAGGGGACATTATGCGCTTACTTCACACCATGCTGCGCGTTGGCGACCTGCAACGTTCTATTGAGTTTTACACCAACGTGCTGGGCATGAAACTGCTGCGCACCAGCGAAAACACTGAATATAAATACTCGCTGGCATTCGTGGGTTACGGCGAAGAAAGCGATACCGCCGTGATTGAGCTGACCTACAACTGGGGCGTGGATAAGTACGATCTCGGTAACGCGTATGGTCATATTGCGCTGAGCGTTGAAAACGCGGCGGAAGCCTGCGAACGTATTCGTCAGAACGGCGGCAACGTGACCCGTGAAGCCGGCCCGGTTAAAGGCGGTACGACGGTCATCGCCTTCGTCGAAGATCCGGATGGTTATAAAATCGAGCTGATTGAAGAGAAAGACGCCGGAAAAGGCCTCGGCAACTAATCTGCTGCGGGCGCCCGCGGTGCCCGCTGTTTTATCCCCTTCCTGCTGCAAGCCGCGGCAAAATTTGCCATAATGCGCGCTACTTTTTTCCAGCTAAGAGAATCTGATGTCCGAGAACGCTCAACTGAATGGTCTGTGCGACCGTTTTCGCGGTTTTTATCCAGTGGTAATTGATGTTGAGACCGCCGGATTTAATGCCAAAACCGACGCCCTGCTGGAGATCGCCGCTATTACGCTGAAAATGGACGAAGAAGGCTGGCTCATGCCGGACGAAACGCTGCATTTTCATGTTGAACCTTTTGAGGGCGCAAACCTGCAGCCCGAAGCTCTGGCTTTTAACGGTATTAACCCCAACGATCCCGAGCGCGGCGCGGTGAGCGAATACGATGCGCTGCACGCGATTTTTAAAATGATCCGCAAGGGCATGAAAGAGAGCGACTGCAGCCGCGCTATTATGGTCGCGCATAACGCCACATTCGACCATAGCTTTACCATGGCGGCGGCAGAACGTGCGGGGCTGAAACGTAATCCATTCCATCCGTTCGTCACCTTCGATACCGCGGCCCTGAGCGGTCTTGCGCTTGGCCAAACGGTATTGTCGAAAGCCTGTATCGCCGCCGGAATGGCATTTGACGGGACTCAGGCCCACTCTGCGCTTTACGATACCGAACAAACGGCGCAGCTATTCTGCGAAATCGTCAACCGCTGGAAGCGTCTTGGCGGCTGGCCCTTACCCGTGGCCGAAGAATAAATGAAAAAAAAGCGACTTCACGGGAAGTCGCTTTTTTATTTAAAGCAAAATTACTCTGCTTTCGGCTCGTCAGTTTTGTACTTAGCGGCCGTTTCTTTGATCAGCTGCTGCAGTTCGCCGCGCTGATACATTTCAATCACGATGTCACAGCCGCCGACCAGCTCACCGTCTACCCACAGCTGCGGGAAGGTTGGCCAGTTAGCGTATTTAGGCAGCTCCGCGCGGATGTCCGGGTTTTGCAGGATATCGACGTAGGCAAAACGTTCGCCACAGGCAGAGAGCGCCTGAACGGCCTGAGCGGAGAAACCGCAGCTTGGCAGCTTCGGAGACCCTTTCATATACAGCAGGATCGGGTTTTCAGCGATTTGACGTTGGATTTTTTCTAAAGTCGTGCTCATTGTCGTGCTTCCTTAAACTTCTCTACGGCAGTAATTTGTCATTGTAGCGCCCTGAACGCAGGACCGATAATAACATTTTTTTCACTTGCCACATTTTATCTTCTGTAGGCAAAAGTTGCCTCAAAAATATCATTTTATTGCTATACGCAGCAACGCATTGCGCGTTTTTCATGCGGCGAGCCCGCCGGGAGACGCATTTTTTTGCAAATGTTAACCAAACGAGACTTTAGATACAAAAGAGTATTAACTTTCCACGATTTTATGCTTTAGAATCGATGCGTTTTGTCATTCATCGTCAGGCATAGGTATATGTCTGTAATTTAATCAGGGGATTGCTCAGTGGCGCGTCTTAACAAAATCGCGATTTCGCTCTGTGCATTACTTTTCACATCTATTTCACTTACGCCGCTGGCGCATGCCTCCGGGCATACGCACGCTTCGGCCACGCCCAAAGCGCATCCGGCTAAAGGCACTACCGCAGAGCGTAAGAAAAAAGCAGCCAGTTCCAAAAGCAAAACCACCGCCAAAACCTCCAGCAAAAAAACACCGACCGCCAGCCGCAGCAAAACAACCGCTTCACGCCAGACCGCCAGCGCCACCAAAAAATGCGTCCTGCGCAAGGGCTACAAAAAGCTGTGCGCCAGCTCGACAAGGTCGATTGCGGAAAGCAAGCTGGCCGCGGCGAGCCTGCAGAAAAAGTGCGTGGTGCGTAAAGGCTATAAAACCCGCTGCAAACCCATTGCCGACGAGCCGCAGCTGACTATCGCCGATGCGCATAAAGCGCGGGTACAAAAAGCGCAAAGCACCGCGATGTCAAAGTTGATGGATCAGATTGGCAAACCTTATCGCTGGGGCGGGACCTCTCCGCGCACCGGATTTGATTGCAGTGGTCTGGTCTATTACGCCTATAAAGACCTGGTTAAAATTCATATTCCGCGCACTGCCAATGAGATGTATCACCTGCGCGACGCTCGTCCAGTGGATCGCGGCGAGCTGCAAAGCGGGGATCTCGTCTTCTTCCGCACCCGCGGGCGCGGGACGGCAGATCACGTCGGGGTATACGTCGGCAACGGCAAGTTTATCCAGTCTCCGCGCACCGGTCGCGATATACAGATTACCTCTTTAAGCGACGATTACTGGGTACGCCACTACGTCGGCGCGCGTCGCGTTATGACGCCGAAAACCATTCGCTAAATGTGCCTTGTCGCTGCGGCGACAGGGTAACTCTCTCTTTTGCCACATCTTTTAATTTGCTACTATTACCTTGCGCAATACAGGGTTATTGCGCGCACCAGACCCAGAATAATTGCAGCAGCATCACAGAACGCCCTGCCGTTTTGAACCGCGCTTGCGCAGGCCCCAAAGGGGCGAGGCATAAGTCGAGTCTTGCGGCAGCTCAGCGCATCCCGGGAGCGAACAACAGTACATGACCGGGGTAAGTGCAGGTAGTCAACACAGATGCCGCTGGGATTATGAAGGGTATAACGATAAAAAGGAGAGTAGCAATGTCGTTCGAATTACCTGCATTACCATATGCAAAAGACGCCCTGGCGCCGCACATTTCAGCGGAAACCCTGGAATACCACTACGGTAAGCACCACCAGGCCTATGTGACTAACCTTAACAACCTGATCAAAGGCACCGCGTTTGAAGGCAAAACCCTGGAAGAGATCGTGCGTTCTTCCGATGGCGGCGTCTTTAACAACGCCGCGCAGGTCTGGAACCACACCTTCTACTGGAACTGCCTGGCGCCAAACGCCGGTGGCGAACCGGAAGGCGAACTGGCGGCGGCTATCGCTAAATCTTTCGGCAGCTTCGCGGATTTCAAGGCCAAATTCACCGACGCGGCGGCAAAAAATTTCGGCGCAGGCTGGACCTGGCTGGTGAAAAATGCCGACGGTAGCCTGGCCATCGTCTCTACCAGCAACGCCGGTACGCCGCTGACCAGCGACGCCACCCCGCTGCTGACCGTGGATGTCTGGGAACATGCGTATTACATCGACTACCGTAACGCCCGTCCGAACTATCTGGAACACTTCTGGGCGCTGGTAAACTGGAAGTTTGTTGCCGCTAATCTGGCAGCATAAAAGCCAACCGCAGAAGCATTGCTGCTTCTGCGGTTATTATTTCACTTCACGTGAACTTAATGGTTAGCAAACGCCTCTTCCGGTTGCGCCCGCCCGCTGAACAGCACCAGCAGTAGCGCTACGCCCGCGATAATCGCTCCCATCACCGGTACGAACGCATAGCCCAGGCCGCCGGATATAACCGCGCCGCCCGCCGCCGCGCCCAGCGCGTTACCAAGATTGAAGGCCCCGATATTAACCGATGAAGACAGCCCCGGCGCCTCATGAGCGACGCGCATCACGCGCATCTGCAAAGGCGGTACCACCGCAAACGTCGCCGCCCCCCAGACAACCATACTTATCGCCGCTCCCACCTGCGACTGAGCCAGCAGCGGGATCGCCAGCATAATGACCATCAGCAGCAGAAGAAAGCCCTTCAGCGTTGCGGTAACGGAACGGTCGGCAAACTTACCGCCGAGATAGTTACCCAGCGAGAAACCGACGCCAATCAGCACCAGCATGGCGGTCACAAACAGCGGTGAAGCGTGGGTGATGGTATGCAGAACCGGGGAGATATAGGTATAAAGCGTGAACATCGCCCCGGCGCCCAACACGGTGGTCAATAGCGCCGACAGCACCTGCGGACGCATCAGCACCGCAAGTTCCTGCTTCACGTCCGGACGTTCGCCGGCGCTGCCCTTCGGTAGCGACAACCACAGGCCGATCATCGCTACAACGCCCAGCCCCGCCGTTGCCAGGAACGACATTCGCCAGCCGATAGTTTCGCCCAGCCAGGTTGCCGCAGGAACACCGCCGATATTGGCGATCGTCAGCCCCATAAACATCGTTGCTACCGCGCTGGCCTGCTTATGTTTAGGCACCACGCTCGCCGCCACCACCGAGCCGAGACCGAAGAAGGCGCCGTGGTTGAGGCTGGTAATAATGCGCGACAGCAGCAGCGTAGTGTAATCCGGGGCAATTGAAGAGAGCACATTACCGAGGGTAAAAATGGCCATCAGAAAGATTAGCGCATTTCTGCGCGCGCGGTGGGAGAGCAGTAGAGTCATTAACGGCGCACCGACCATCACGCCGATGGCATAAGCGCTAATGAGCATTCCCGCCGCCGGAATGGACACATCCATGCCTTTAGCAATAACCGGTAATAGTCCCATCGGGGAGAACTCGGTCGTGCCGATACCAAAGGCGCCGATCGCCAGCGCGAGCAGGGGAAAGTTGATTTTCATGCAGGAACTCCATCAGGCCGCCTTCAGCGACGGCATCTTATTCAGAAGTCAAAAGCATGACATCAATCACAGAAAAACAAAAGTAAACGAAATGGCAAAAGATTTTTGCGAAATTGATAATAATAGGCGGGGGGGTAAAGGGAGAGCGGCCCCTCCCTCTCAGTAAAGAATCAATGCAGTACTGCAGTCAAACCTGCGGCAACAATCAAACCCAGAACAATAATCGTTGTCGTCAGCGAAAACTTTAAATTTGTATCCATCAATTTTTCCCCCTGATTATCCCCACATGAAAAGTGAGCTTGCTCATTTTTACACAGAATAGCGTAAAAATCTTCCGAGATTTAGAGTGATGCACATTTTTGCTCTTCCCCTTTGCCCCAAGATCGGACAAAATCCCACGCTAATTTGAAAGCGTATCGGCCATTGACCCCTTCCTGTCGTTCTGTGTCGTTTTCCCGACGTGATGCCATGATCCATTTTGGCGCCAGGGTGTGTACAGGCAATCGTTTACGTACCGATAAACAGACGATCAGGTCAAGGTCTGGAGTGAGAAGTAATGGCAACTATTAAAGATGTAGCGAAACGCGCAAACGTTTCCACTACAACAGTATCACATGTAATTAACAAAACCCGATTCGTAGCGGAAGAGACGCGCAATGCGGTATGGGCGGCCATTAAGGAGCTGCATTACTCCCCCAGCGCCGTTGCTCGCAGCCTGAAGGTCAATCACACCAAGTCTATTGGTCTGCTGGCGACCAGCAGCGAAGCGGCTTATTTCGCCGAGATTATCGAAGCAGTCGAGAAAAACTGCTTCCAGAAGGGCTATACCCTTATCCTCGGCAACGCCTGGAACGACCCGGAGAAACAGCGCGCCTATCTGTCAATGATGGCGCAGAAGCGCGTTGATGGCCTGCTGGTGATGTGCTCCGAGTATCCGGAATCAGTTTTAAGCATGCTGGAAGAGTATCGCCACATCCCGATGGTGGTCATGGACTGGGGCGAGGCAAAAGCCGACTTTACTGATTCGGTCGTCGATAACGCCTTCGAAGGCGGCTATATTGCCGGACGCTACCTGGTTGAACGCGGCCACCGCGATATCGGCGTGATCCCAGGCCCACTGGAGCGTAACACCGGTGCGGGCCGGCTGGCAGGCTTTATGAAAGCCATGGAAGAAGCGCAGATCGGCGTTCCGGAAAACTGGATTGTCCAGGGCGATTTTGAACCGGAGTCCGGCTATCGCGCCATGCAGCAAATTCTCAACCAGCATCCTCGCCCGACGGCTATTTTCTGCGGCGGCGATATTATGGCCATGGGCGCCATTTGTGCGGCGGATGAAATGGGGCTGCGCGTGCCGCAGGATATTTCGCTGATCGGTTATGATAACGTGCGCAACGCCCGCTACTTCAGCCCGGCGCTGACCACCATCCATCAGCCTAAAGACTCTCTGGGCGAAGCGGCCTTTAATATGCTGCTGGATCGCATCGTCAATAAGCGCGAAGTCTCGCAGTCGATTGAAGTCCATCCGCGTCTGGTCGAGCGCCGCTCTGTGGCCGACGGCCCGTTTGTCGATTACCGCCGTTAACCTTTCCTGCGGCGTCGGTTATTCCGGCGCCCGCAGCCACTCCCGATTCAGCGTTTCGCTATCGCCAAGATAATCCAGCAGCCATAACAGGGCCGGAGAGGCATCGCTTTGTTGCCACGTCAGACAGCAGGCAGCATCCGGGAATGGGTTCTCCAGCTCCAGCGCCGTCCATTCACCGCTATCGAGCCACGGCTTTGCTAAATGCCCGGGCACCATCCCGACGCACAGCCCCGCGGAGAGACAGGTTTCAGAGGCATCCCAGTCCGGCACAACCACCCTCTTCTGGTTATCGAGCAGCCAGGTGGTCCGCTTCGGCAGCGAGCGTGAGGTATCCTCTCTGACCAGCGATGGCCAGTTGCGCAGGACGTCATCGCTTAAAGGTCCCGTCATTTTGGCCAGCGGATGGTGGCTTGCGACGACGCAGTCCCAGCTCAGCATTCCCATATCCCGAAAGGCGTAGCGGCCCCCGACCGGAATTGAGCGCGTTGCGCCGATCGCCAGCTCCACGCGACCGTCGGCCAGCGCATCCCAGACGCCGTTGAACACCTCCTGAAAAACAATCAGCTCAACGTCATCAAAGTGACGATAGAAATCAACGATCATCTGCCGCATACGCGTTGGCTTAACGATATTATCCACCGCGATAGAGAGCTGTCCGCGCCAGCCGTTGGCTATCTGCTGACACTGCTGGCGGGTGATCTGCATTTTTTTGATAACAGATCGCCCTTCCTGCAAAAACCAAACGCCGGCAGGGGTTAGCTCGACATCCCGATGGCGGCGTTCAAATAGCGGCACCGCCAGCCACTCTTCCAGCTGACGCACTGTATAGCTGACGGCCGAAGGGACGCGGTGCAATTCCTGCGCAGCGGCGCTAAAGCTGCCGTTGCGGGCGACAGCATCGACAACTTCAAGCGAGTATTCAGACCACATTTTCTGCCTGCAAAATTTTTGAATTCACCTGACAAATATTAGCGTTTCACAAGCCTGAATGCACTCCCTACACTCTGCGCCATCGTACCTGCATCACTAAAAAGAGAATGATATGCAACAACCTGGGAAAGGATTTTTAGTCTGGCTGGCCGGACTCAGCGTTCTGGGCTTTCTGGCCACCGATATGTACCTGCCGGCTTTTGCGGCCATGCAGCAAGATCTGCATACCTCAGCGGCGTCGATCAGCGCCAGCCTGAGTCTGTTTCTCGCGGGCTTTGCGCTGGGCCAGCTTTTCTGGGGGCCCATCTCCGATCGTTACGGCCGTAAACCGGTGCTGTTGAGCGGACTGGCCATCTTTGCCATCGGCTGTCTGGGCATGCTTTGGGTCCGCGATGCTACGCTGATGCTGGCGCTGCGTTTTATCCAGGCTCTGGGGGTTTGCGCCGCCGCGGTGACCTGGCAGGCCATGGTGACCGATTATTATCCTGCCCAAAAAACCAACCGCATTTTCGCCGCCATTATGCCCCTGGTGGGATTATCGCCTGCGCTGGCGCCGCTGCTCGGCAGCTGGTTACTGGTTCATTTTGAATGGCAGGCTATTTTTGCCGCTCTGTTCGCCATTACCCTGCTGTTAATGCTGCCAGCCCTGCGCCTGAAGGCGGCGAAAAAAAGGATCGTCAGCGCCCAGCAGAAGCTTACGTTCCTCGCCCTGCTGCGTTCGCGGGAATATAGCGGCAACGTGCTGATCTACGCCGCCTGTTCCGCCAGCTTCTTTGCCTGGCTGACGGGGTCGCCGTTTATCCTTCACGAGATGGGCTACGGCCCGACCGTTATCGGCCTGAGCTATGTTCCGCAAACCATCGCGTTTCTGGTAGGTGGCTACGGCTGCCGGGCGGCGCTGCAAAAATGGCAGGGCCAGCAAATTCTGCCGTGGCTGCTGGCGATCTTCGCCGTCAGCGTGGCCGCCACCTGGCTGGTTGGCCTGCGGGAAAATGCAACCCTGGTGGGATTAATGATTCCGTTCTGCGCCATGGCAGTGGTGAATGGCGGTATCTATCCTATCGTCGTCGCCCAGGCGCTGAAGCCCTTCCCTGAGGCGACAGGCCGCGCCGCGGCGTTGCAAAACACCCTGCAGCTTGGCCTCTGTTTCTTGACCAGCCTGCTGGTCTCCACGCTGATCGCCACTCCGCTGCTAACGACCACCAGCGTGATGCTGGTCTCCATCGTGCTGGCCGGAATCGGCTACCGCATGCAGCATAAGGCCGCGCATCTGGAAACAGAATCGTCACATGCTTAAGGTATTCTGCTGATAGTTGCCAGATCCAGTAGTTAGCTTGCTAAGATATTTTTGTTGAAAGCCTGTTTTTAGCGGCCTATACTGGATCCGGCATCACATAAATAGAAAGATTAGTTGATTTTTAACGGGAGCAGGATGCATCCCGTTTTACCATGGAAGGCCTTTCGGCAAGGGTTATCTCCCTTCCTCTGTTCTACGTCGGATAGCAGCCTTACGGATTATCCGTGAGATTTCTCACAAAGCCAAAAAAGCGTCTACGCTGTTTTAAGGTTCTGATCACTTGGGCGTGATGGAGAAGCTATGAGTTCATCGTGTATAGAAGAAGTAAGTGTACCAAATGATGACTGGTACCGAATCGCAGCTGAATTATTAAGCCGTGCGGGCATTGAAATTAATGGTCCTGCGCCCTCCGATTTGCGGATTAAAAATCCTCATTTTTTTAAACGCGTTTTGCAGGAAGGGTCGCTGGGTTTAGGCGAGAGCTATATGGACGGCTGGTGGGATTGCGAGCGGCTGGATATATTTTTCCATAAAGTATTACGCGCCGGTCTGGAAAATCAGCTTCCCCATCATTTCAAAGATACCCTGCGTATCGCCACTGCACGCTTATTCAATCTGCAAAGTAAAAAACGGTCCTGGATTGTCGGGAAAGAGCATTACGATTTAGGCAACGATCTGTTCAGCCGCATGCTCGATCCCTATATGCAGTATTCCTGCGCTTACTGGAAGGATGCGCATAATCTGGAAGACGCACAGCAGGCAAAATTAGATCTCATCTGCCGTAAACTTCAGCTTGAGCCGGGGATGCGGGTGCTGGATATCGGCTGCGGCTGGGGTGGACTGGCCTACTATATGGCCAAAAATTACCAGGTCAGCGTTGTGGGCGTCACGATTTCAGCTGAGCAGCAAAAAATGGCCCAGCAGCGCTGCGCAGGTCTTGACGTTACTATCCTGCTGCAGGATTACCGCGACCTGCAAGAGAGCTTTGACCGTATCGTCTCAGTCGGCATGTTTGAACATGTCGGGCCGAAAAATTACGCCACCTACTTCGACGTGGTCGACCGGAATTTGAAACCCGAAGGCCGCTTCCTGCTGCATACTATCGGCTCGAAAAAAACCGACCATAACGTCGACCCGTGGATCGATAAATATATCTTCCCTAACGGCTGTCTGCCCTCAGTACGCCAGATTGCCGAAGCCAGCGAGCCGCATTTTGTTATGGAAGACTGGCATAATTTCGGTGCCGACTACGACACCACGCTAATGGCCTGGTATGAGCGCTTTCTGAATAGCTGGCCGGAAATTGCCGACAATTATTCGGAGCGCTTCAAACGCATGTTTAGCTATTACCTGAATGCCTGCGCCGGCGCTTTCCGCGCGCGCGATATTCAGCTCTGGCAGGTGGTTTTTTCTCGCGGTGCCGAACACGGTCTGCGCGTAGCCCGCTAAAAATTCCCCCGCTTCGGCGGGGGAATTTATTATTCGGCCGCGTTTTTCAGGGCCGCTGCTGCTTCTTTTGCCGCCAGAACGCGCTCAACGGTATCGATAACGGCCTGAGTCTGCGGATCGATCTCAATATTTACCCGGTCCCCCAGCTTTTTCACGCCAAGGGTGGTGCGCTGCAGCGTTTCCGGGATCAAATGCACGCAAAACCGGGTGGGCGTCACTTCCCCTACCGTGAGGCTAATACCATCGACGCCGATATAGCCTTTATAAAGGATATATTTCATCAGCGCCGGGTCCTGAACCTTAAACCAGATTTGGCGATTATTTTCCGACGTCAGAATTTTAACCACTTCCGCGGTGGTCATAATATGGCCTGACATCAGGTGGCCGCCAATTTCATCGCTGAATTTTGCCGCCCGCTCGACGTTAACGCTGTCGCCCTCGCGCAGCGCGCCCAGATTGGTGATGCGCAAGGTCTCTTTCATCAGGTCAAAACTCACTCGCGCGCCATCGATATCGGTGACGGTTAAACAACAGCCGTTATGAGCTACCGAAGCCCCGGTTTCGAGCCCCGCAAGCATATGCTCAGGCAGCGCCACGACGTGGGTGCGAAAGTTGGGTTTTTCATCAATGGCCACCACTCTGGCGGTCCCCTGCACAATACCGGTAAACATATTTTGCTCCTGTATGAATTCGTAACGGTATCAAGACCGTTTTAGGCTATGACACGAACAATAACAGGTGGCAAAACAGGTTGCCAGCGCACAACGTGTTGTGCGATTTTTTCACTGGCTAAATGGCTAATCCTCGCTACAATAGTCTGGCAAATCCCTCTGCTTTTTCTTCTTGCTGCCCCTGATGGCGGCTTTTTTAGTCCTCCAATAACAACAATATAAAGGTGTTTACGTGCAGAAGTATTTTATTGAAGCGCGTCAGTTATTAGCACTGGCTATACCCGTTATACTCGCCCAGGTCGCCCAAACCGCCATGGGCTTCGTCGATACCGTCATGGCGGGCGGCTATAGCGCCACCGATATGGCGGCCGTCGCCATCGGTACCTCCATCTGGCTGCCGGCAATCCTCTTCGGCCACGGCCTGCTGCTGGCCCTGACGCCCGTTATTGCTCAACTGAATGGTTCCGGCCGTCGCGACCGCATCGCCCACCAGGTACGCCAGGGGTTCTGGCTGGCGGGCTTCGTCTCGATCCTGGTCATGGTGGTACTGTGGAACGCCGGCTACATCATCAGCTCCATGCATAACATCGACCCGGCGATGGCGGAGAAGGCGGTCGGCTACCTGCGGGCTCTGCTGTGGGGCGCGCCCGGCTATCTGTTCTTCCAGGTAGCGCGTAACCAGTGTGAAGGCCTGGCAAAAACCAAGCCGGGCATGGTAATGGGGTTTATCGGTCTGCTGGTCAACATTCCGGTGAACTACATCTTTATCTACGGTCACTTTGGCATGCCTGAGCTCGGCGGGATCGGCTGCGGCGTGGCGACGGCTTCGGTGTACTGGGTGATGTTTTTCTGCATGCTCTCCTGGGTTCGCCGCGCGCGTTCGATGCGCGATATTCATAACGCTGAGCGCTTCAGCAAACCGGATTTCGCCGTTATCCAGCGTCTGGTGCAGCTGGGCCTGCCGATTGCGCTGGCGCTGTTTTTCGAAGTGACCCTGTTTGCCGTAGTCGCGCTGCTGGTCTCACCGCTGGGCATTGTCGACGTGGCCGGGCACCAGATTGCCCTAAACTTCAGCTCGCTGATGTTCGTATTACCGCTCTCCCTGGCGGCGGCGGTGACCATTCGCGTCGGTTTCCGTCTCGGGCAAGGCTCGACGCTGGAGGCGCAAACGTCGGCCAGAACCGGCGTCGGGGTTGGAGTGTGTATGGCCGTGATTACGGCGGTTTTCACCATTCTGATGCGTGAGCAAATCGCCCTGTTGTATAACGATAATCCTGAGGTTGTCGCGCTGGCGTCCCAGCTGATGCTGCTCGCGGCGATCTACCAGATCTCTGACTCCATACAGGTGATCGGCAGCGGCATCCTGCGCGGTTATAAAGATACGCGTTCCATCTTCTTTATTACCTTTACCGCCTACTGGGTTCTGGGGCTGCCGAGCGGCTATCTGCTGGCTCTGACCGATATCGTGGTGCCGCGCATGGGTCCTGCTGGCTTCTGGTGCGGATTTATCATTGGCCTCACCTCCGCTGCCGTAATGATGATGCTGCGCATGCGTTTCCTGCAGCGTCAGCCTTCCAGCGTCATATTGCAGCGCGCCGCGCGCTAATCTCTGGCGGCAATTTATCGATACCTGACGGCGCTGATTCAGCGCCGTTTTCGTCTATTGATGAGCAAATCCTCTTTCGCATCAGTAAAATATAACCAATATGGATAAAACTTCTGCGATCGCGAGAAATCTGGAAGAAAAGTGACGTTTGCCTCTTGCCACAACCCCTCCCTGCCGCTAATATGCGTCCCCGTTGCCACTGCAACAATGCGTTCATAGCTCAGTTGGTTAGAGCACCACCTTGACATGGTGGGGGTCGTTGGTTCGAGTCCAATTAAACGCACCATAATGCGTCCGTAGCTCAGTTGGTTAGAGCACCACCTTGACATGGTGGGGGTCGGTGGTTCGAGTCCACTCGGACGCACCATTTCACAGCCTCGTGATCTGGTGCCTTATTTCTCTCCCGCATTGAATTATCCTAAAATGACCTTCAGCATTGGCAAAACGCTATTTTCTGATTTTTCCCGGTTGTGTTCTTAATATCTTTCACGATTCCGATAACTTATTTTTCGCGCTTATGTAAAGAGACGTAAAGCCCTGCGTCGCCCGTTTCCTCCCGTATTAACGCAGCGGTCATAAATATATCCTGCAGCAATATAAATGTTTTCGTTAGTTCCTAGCCTGTTATGCTCGCAGCCACTTTAAACAAGCGGAACGGTAGCCGCGGCATAATTCAGATTATTTCAAAAAATATCACCGCAAACCGGTTTGACTGTTCAAAAATACCGACTAAATTTAATTGCTGAACGACAACGGATACGTAATTAAATCGTATCTACCTGACATAAACTCACAGAGGTATGAAAATATGGCAGAACATCGTGGTGGTTCCGGTAATTTCGCTGAAGACCGTGATAAAGCATCTGAAGCTGGACGTAAAGGCGGTCAGCACAGCGGTGGTAATTTTAAAAACGATCCGCAACGTGCATCTGAGGCCGGTAAAAAAGGCGGCCAAAATAGTCATGGTGGTGGACGCAAATCTGACAACTCCTGATTATTAATCGTTTCATTCTCTTGTAATTAATAAGAGTATCCTGCGGGTCTGCGGACTCGCAGTTATTCTCTAGCATTAAGGATATTCCCAATGAATATGAAGAGCATAGAAGACGTTTTTATTCATCTGTTATCGGATACTTATAGCGCGGAAAAACAATTAACCCGCGGCCTGGCTAAACTAGCCCGGGCGGCGTCAAGCGAGCAGCTTAGCGCCGCATTCAAAGCACATCTGGAGGAGACCCAGGGGCAAATTGAACGTATCGATCAAATTGTCGAACAAGAAGCCAATATCAAAATTAAGCGCATGAAATGCGTGGCGATGGAGGGGCTTATAGAAGAAGCTAACGAGGTTATTGAGAGTACTGAGAAAAATGAAGTGCGCGATGCCGCGTTAATTGCCGCTGCGCAAAAAGTTGAACATTATGAAATTGCCAGCTACGGCACTCTCGCCACTTTAGCCCAACAGCTGGGTTATAAAAAAGCGGTTAAGCTTTTAACAGAAACGTTAGAAGAAGAGAAGTCAACCGATCTGAAATTAACTGACCTTGCGGTCGGCAATATTAATAAAGAAGCACAAAATAAATAGCCAGAAAATAACCTGATATTAAGGAGTTCATTATGAATCACGTTGAACACTATCACGACTGGCTACGCGATGCGCATGCAATGGAAAAACAAGCAGAATCCATGCTGGAGTCGATGGCTGGCCGTATCGATAACTACCCCGATTTGCGCAGCAGAATTGAACAGCACGTCACCGAAACCAAGCGCCAAATTACGGTTCTGGAAGAGATTCTGGATCGTAATGATATATCGCGGTCGGTGCTGAAAGATTCAATGAGTAAAATGGCTGCGTTAGGTCAATCTATTGGCGGCATGTTCCCTTCCGATGAAATCGTTAAGGGTTCAATTAGCGGCTATGTTTTCGAACAGTTTGAAATCGCGTGTTATACCTCTCTGCTTGCCGCTGCGAAAAGAGCCGGTGACACCGCGTCTATTCCCGCCATCGAATCCATTCTGGCGGAAGAGCGGGCCATGGCCGACTGGCTGCTGAAACATATCCCGCAAACAACGGAAGAGTTCCTTCTGCGCTCTGACGCAAAAGGCGTTGAAGCTAAAAAATAAGCAATAAGGATAAGAGCCTATGTTCCGACACGTTAAGCAACTTCAGTATACCGTCAGGGTCGCGGAACCTAATCCGGGGCTGGCTAATCTCCTTCTGGAGCAATTCGGCGGCCCTCAGGGCGAACTCGCCGCCGCATGCCGATATTTCACACAGGGCCTGAGCGATGACGATCCGGGTCGCAAGGATATGCTGATGGACATTGCTACCGAAGAGCTGAGCCACCTTGAAATTATCGGCTCGCTGGTAGGTATGCTCAATAAAGGGGCGAAAGGCGCCCTGGCGGAAGGTACGGAAAACGAAGCCGATCTGTACCGCTCGCTTACCGCTAACGGCAACGACAGCCATATTACCTCTTTGTTATATGGCGGAGGCACGCCGCTGACCAATTCCGCCGGCGTTCCCTGGACCGCAGCATACATTGACACCATTGGTGAACCCACCGCGGATTTACGCTCCAACGTGGCCGCCGAGGCGCGCGCTAAAATCATCTATGAGCGCCTGATAAACGTTACCGATGACCCCGGCGTGAAGGATGCGCTGGCCTTTCTGATGACCCGAGAAGCCGCCCATCAGCTCTCTTTTGAGAAGGCGCTTCAATCCATCAGAAACAACTATCCGCCGGGCAAACTACCGCCAATCACTGACTACGCCAGCACCTACTACAATATGTCAGAGGGCGATGACATTCGCGGCAGCTGGAATAGCGATCTGCACTTCGAGTATGTTGCGAATCCGCAGCCTGCAGTAGATGGCGGAGATGGCGGTGCCAGCGTTAAGCTAACGGCCGAACAAAAGGCCCTGGTGAAAACCATGGCGAAACGCACCCAATCCGACCCGGAAGGCGATCCTCTCACCGGCGCTGAACTTGGCGCGGGTAAGAAAAAGCCGTAATCAGCAACGATCGGTTGTTAATTACTTCCCCCTGCCTGGTTCGGGGGGTTGTTATGTGATGGGGTTCAGAACATGTTTGAACTCGATGCGTTTAATCTGGCAAGGCTACAGTTCGCATTTACCGTCTCTTTTCATATCCTGTTTCCGGCGATTACCATCGGACTGGCCAGCTATCTGGTGGTGCTGGAGGGGATGTGGCTGCGGACAAAAGATGACGTCTGGCGCTCGTTATATAATTTCTGGCTGAAGATTTTTGCCGTTAATTTCGGCATGGGCGTGGTATCAGGCCTGGTGATGGCCTATCAGTTCGGTACCAACTGGAGCGGTTTCTCTCAGTTTGCCGGGAGTATTACCGGTCCTCTGCTGCTGTATGAAGTCCTCACCGCGTTTTTCCTCGAAGCGGGCTTCCTGGGCGTCATGCTTTTTGGCTGGAACAAAGTCCCCCCAGGACTGCATTTTTTCACCACCTGCATGGTGGCGCTCGGCACGCTAATGTCCACCTTCTGGATCCTCGCCTCCAATAGCTGGATGCAGACGCCGCAGGGCTTTACCATTGAAAACGGCCACGTCATTCCCCAGGACTGGCTGGCGATTATTTTCAACCCATCTTTCCCGTATCGCCTGTTACACATGGCGATCGCCGCTTTTCTCAGCAGTGCGATGTTCGTGGGCGCCTCTGCCGCCTGGCACCTTCTGCGCGGGAACAATACCCCTGCCATACGTAAAATGTTCTCCATGGCGATGTGGATGGCCCTGCTGGTTGCGCCAATTCAGGCCTTCGTTGGCGATATGCACGGCCTCAATACCCTTGAGCATCAGCCGGCAAAAATCGCCGCCATAGAAGGCCACTGGGAGAATAAACCCGGCGAGGCCACCCCGCTGCTGTTGTTTGGCATACCGGATATGGAGGAAGAGCGTACCAAATACGGGCTGGAAATTCCGGCGCTTGGCAGCCTGATCCTGACCCATAGCCTGAATAAGCAGGTCCCGGCGCTGAAAGATTTTCCGAAAGAGAATCGGCCAAACTCCCTCATCGTTTTCTGGTCGTTCCGTATCATGGTGGGTATGGGCGTGCTGATGATTGCCCTCGGCGTCTGGAGCCTGTGGCTTCGCTATCAGCAGCGTCTTTTCCACTCTCGCGCCTTCCAGTGGAGCGCCCTGGCGATGGGGCCGGCAGGACTGCTGGCGCTGTTGGCCGGCTGGATCACGACCGAAGCGGGACGTCAGCCTTGGGTCATTTATGGTTTTTTACGAACCCGGGATGCGGTTTCGCTGCACAGCACGGCGCAAATGGTCGTCAGCCTGCTGGTCTTTATCGTGGTGTACTGTTCGGTCTTTGGCGTCGGTTATTACTACATTGTCCGGCTTATTAAGAAAGGGCCGCAGCCCGTCAGCGAATTGACATCGTCAACGTCCGGCACGCCGGCTCGCCCCCTTTCTGCCGCAGAAGCCGTGCCTGAAGAGGAGACTCGCTAATGGGCATCGATATCCCCGTTATCTGGTTTGTCATCATTGTATTCGCCACATTGATGTATATCGTTATGGACGGCTTCGATCTTGGCATTGGAATTTTATTCGGCTTTGTACCGAATGCTCAAGAACGCGACGTCATGATAAATAGCGTCGCCCCGGTGTGGGATGGCAATGAGACATGGCTGGTGCTGGGCGGCGCGGGGCTATTTGGCGCCTTTCCCCTGGCCTACGCCGTTATCACCGATGCGCTGGCTATCCCGCTCACCGCCATGCTCATTGGCCTGATCTTCCGCGGCGTCGCCTTTGAGTTCCGCTTCAAGGCCACCCCCTCGCATCAAAAGTTCTGGGACTACTCTTTTGTCAGCGGCTCCCTGCTGGCGACCTTTAGCCAGGGGATGGTGGTAGGCGCGGTCATCAACGGTTTTGAGGTCGCCGACCGCAGGTTTGTCGGCTCGGCGCTCGACTGGCTGACGCCCTTTAGCCTGTTCTGCGGCTTAGGACTGGTCGTCGCGTATATGCTGCTTGGTACGACCTGGCTGATTATGAAAAGCGAAGGCGCCCTACAACAGCGCATGCGTGAGCTGACTCGCCACACGCTTCTGGCGCTGATGGCGGTCATCGCCGTTGTGAGCGTCTGGACGCCGCTGGGCTGGCCCTCCGTGGCTGAGCGCTGGTTTACCCTGCCTAATTTCTACTGGTTTGTACCCGTTCCTGTACTGGTCATTGCCTTAAGCCTGTGGATCTGGCGGTTAAGCGCCCATCCTGGTAGCCACGCCCGCCCTTTCCTGCTTACGCTTGGGCTCATTTTTCTTGGCTTTAGTGGTCTGGGTATCAGTCTCTGGCCCAACATCATCCCTCCGCATATTACGCTGTGGGAAGCCTCCGCGCCGCCCGCCAGCCAGCTCTTTATGCTGGTAGGGACCCTGCTTATCATTCCGGTGATTTTGGTTTACACCGCATGGAGCTACTACGTATTCCGCGGCAAAGTTTCCGGCACTGAAGGCTATCACTGAGGTGCGCTATGGCGGACTGGCATACGCGAGCCATCATTTATCAGATTGATTCGGCGCTGTTTTACGATCTCAACGGCGGCGGCTGGCGCTCTGTCATGCCGTACTCTTTTCACTCCCCGGCGTACTGATAATGCGCTACGGGGATGAAATTGGGATGGGTGACAATCTGGCCCTGGAAGAGCGCTACGCGGTGCGCACGCCGATGCAATGGGCCGGCTCAGCGGGCGGCGGTTTCTCCGCAGCCGATCCTGCTACTTTTGTCGCTCCATTGATCGATAAGGGGCCGTTTCGCTATCAGAAGGTCAACGTCGCTGATTCGCTGCTGCACCGCCATTCCCTTCTGCATCGCATTATAGATATCGCCAATACGCTGTGCGAGTTTCCGGAAATCGCCGTTGCGCCTTTTCGCATTATCAGCATCGATCGGCAGGCGATTCTGGGGATTTGCTACGATGCCGACCAACGCCGCGTCATCACCTTTCTTAATTTCAGCGACAAGCGCGTACGCTTCACCGCGAAAGAGATTGCCGAGGGCGTCTGGACGCCCTGCCTGGCCGACAAAACCTATGCTGACGACCTTGTTGCGGGTAAACGCGTTGAGCTGGAGATTGGCGCCTATGGCTACCGATGGTTCTGGACCAACAGTAGCGCGCTGCGTTAGCATTTTTTACGCGAGATAAACCATTTTGCCAACAACCATCCCGCCGCTGCCGCGCCGCCGAGTAGCGCTTTTCCCGGCACGCCGGAGGTGATGGCGGCGGCGCGATACTTCGCCTCTGAGGAAAAACGCCCGTGGGTTTTATGCAGTCCGCTGACCGGCTGTTGTAGATAATCCTGCCGGTCAGCGACATTCCTGTGCCGGATCATTTGCCCTTCCCATGCTTTATTAACCATCAGTCGATCGAGGAAGCCGGGGAAGAGAAATTGCCCAACGATAGACTGAATTGTGCTGCTCCCCACCCAGAGTTCACGCACGGGCCTGCGTGCAACGTTGAAGATAGCCTCTGCGGCCACCTCCGGCTGATAGACGGGGGGCACCGGGCGCATCGCCCAGGCAAACTTATTGCGCGCCCACTCAAACTGCGGCGTATTCAGGCCAGGCATCTGTACCATTGAGATACTCACGCCGCTCTTTTCATGCATCAGTTCCGTGCGAACCGCATCGGTAAAGCCCCGAATCGCGGCCTTCGCCCCGCAGTAGGCGGACTGTAGCGGAATGGAGCGATAGGCCAGCGCGGAACCGACCTGGATAATGATGCCGCGATCGCGGGGCGTCATTAACTCCAGCGCGGCGCGGGTGCCGTTGACGTAACCAAGATAGGTGACTTCGGTGACCCGCGAAAATTCATCGTGGGTCATCGTCCTGAAAGGCGCCAGCACCGCGCACATGGCGTTATTGACCCACACCCCGATAGCCCCTAATTGCTTTTCGATCTCGCAGGCGGCAGTGTTAATCGCATCCGCATCAGCGACATCGGCCTGAACGACATGCACCCGAACGCCAAACTGCCGCAACGCCTGTTGCGTCGCTTCAAGGCTTTGACGATCGCGGGCGATAATCCCCACGTCATAGCCTGCCCGCGCAAAGCGAACAGCCGTTGCTTTGCCGACGCCCGCAGTACCGCCGGTGATCGTCATGACCGCCATAGAACCTCCGCCATGAAAGTGTTATTCGCCCTGCCAGCCGGGCAGTTTCTCCATCAGCATCGCCAGCGAGTAGCGTACGGATTTCTCAACGACATCCTGGCAGCCGCCGGAAAACAGCACCTTCTGCGCGTCGATTGCGCCGCGAAAATTCCATGCGAACCAGACGGTTCCCGCAGGCGTCCCGTCCTCGCCGCCGTCCGGCCCAGCGTATCCGCTTATCGCGATGCTGATATCCGCTCCGGAACACTCCAGCGCGCCCGTCGACATCTCTTCCACGGCCTGTCGACTGACGGCGCTATACTTTTCCAGCGTCGAAGCCTTAACGCCGAGAAGTTTTTGCTTCGCACGGTCGCTAAAGGTGATTAAACCAATATCGTAAAACGCAGCCGTATCCTCCTCCGCGCACAGCGCTGCCGCCAGGCTTCCCCCGGTACACGACTCAGCGGTGGTTAAGCGTAAACGACGGTCGGTCAATGCGATGGCGACTTGTTTGGTCAGCTCACCGGTAGTTTTCGCCTGGTTATAAGGATTATTCGCCATAAAGATACCTTCTTAACTTTCAGCAGGAATAATAGAAATATGTCCGTTCCTTTCCAGTATGGCATATTTGATTTTACTTAATTCCGTAATACCCTGATTCTGCCGTGCGGCCACAAGAATATCATCGCAGGAGACATCCACTTTTTTGAGTTTATCAATTAACGGAACGCCGTTTTCGACTAAAATTACCGGGCAGCCATCAAGCGCTGACTCGGCGCCAGCCATATATTTTTTCATTAAGCCAAAGAGCATATCCACCACCACCAGCGTGATAATCGTCAGCATGGCGCCGGTGACCGAAAAGTCGTTCCCCAGCAGCGCCTGTTGTGTCGCTTCACTGATGATAAGTAATAAAATCAGATCAAAGCTGGTCATTTGTAATAGCGCCCGGCGTCCGGCGATTTTAAAAACCACCAGCAAAATTAAATAAATGGCCAGCGCCCGCAACACCATCTCCATCACGTTCTCCTAAGGATAAATAAATTGCCAGAAGCGAATTTCGGGTTCGCTATTAAGCTGTAAAGCGTGGTTCAGCTTGCCGGGAGCGGTGGGCGTAACGTAGAGCCATATGGAAATATTTTCCATACTTTTCAAATTATTATAAACCAAAAAGAGTCGATCGTCCTTACTGTACATACTATCTGGCTGGGGCCAGATAGTATTAGTTTCGAGCGATGAAGAAAAATCACCGCCAAGGCTAAAAACATATTTATTGGCGACGCGCGAATGGGCAGTAATTTTTAGTCGGAACTCAGTTTGCAAACGGCCAAAACGCTCATAAACCACAGTTAAATTTTGCTGGGCATTTGTTTTTTCAGCACGGCTCAAATAGCCGGTGGAAAAAATCCCCGCCAGCGCTGCGAAGATGATTAATAATAATATCCCGAGCCCGATCTTACGAGCAGCACATTCAAAATTAAGAAAAAGTTCACTCTCTTTTATCCCGGGCAGCTTCTCTTTTTCACTGACCATTTTTCACCTCACCGTTGCGCTTATCATCGCGGCGCCAGCTTAAGGAATAGCAATCAGGTTTAATATGTCAAGTTCATCGCGGCAAACCAGGAATATTAGCAAAACAAAAATACCGTGCATTATTCATTGCGCCGCTTCTCCCCTCCCCACGCTCAGACCCGAACGGTCTTGCCGACCCGGCGGTCCGCGTCGCGAACTCACCTTCAACGGATACGCAAACCGTAGCACGCGGATAGCGCAGGAAAAATTTATTGTGAGTCAGGTCATGTTTTATAACAAGGCGGTTGACCCGGCCGGTCAGCAAAAATATTTTATGCCCATGTGATATCGATTTCATAACCATCATGGCAACCATAAAAGACGTAGCAGAAAAAGCAGGTCTGTCGGTGACGACGGTCTCCCGCTTCCTGAACAATCATCCTTATATCGCTGAAGATAAAAAGGAAAAAATTCTCGCGGCAATGAAAGAGCTTGATTACGAGCCAAGCACCGTCGCGCAGCAGATGCGCGGCGTGAAAACCCACCGCATTGGCGTACTCATTTCGAGGATCACTAACCCCTTTTTCGCCAGCCTGGTGGATGCTCTCGAAGTCACCGCGCGTAAACACGGCTACTCAGTGCTGATCGTTCAGAACCACAATAGCGCGGGCGAAGAGGAGAACTGTCTCGATCTGCTGAAGAAAAAGATCATCGACGGCCTTATCTTGTGCGCCGTCGAAAGTGATAAGGACGTGATCGAGCAATATCAGAAATATGGTCCGATCCTGCTGTGCAACACCAGCATCGATAACACGACTCTGCCCGTGGTCAGAATGGACGATGAACTGGCGACCTATCGCGCCGTCAGTTGGCTGCTGCATAAAGGGTATAGAAGAATCGCCTACTCTACCGGCGGCGCATTCCAGCAAAAGGGCCACGGTAGCAGAAGGAACCGCGGCTTTATTGCCGCCATGCAGCAGGGGCAGCAGCCGATTGACGAGCGGCTGGTTTTCCGCCACGTCCACACCTGGCGCGACGGGCAGCGTCTGGCTGAGCAGATCCTACAGTTGGCAAAAAGCGAACGTCCCGATGCAATTTTCGCCGGCAGCGATGAAGTCGCCTGCGGCTTAATTTCTGCGCTCTCGGCCAACGGCATCAGCGTTCCCGGCGAACTGGCGGTCATGGGCTTTGATAACCTTCCGGTGGCGGAGATGGTGCATATTCCGCTCACTACCGTTAGCCAACCCATTGAGCAACTGGGCCGCATCTCGGTAGAACGCCTGCTGGCCCTGATCAACAACACGCACTATCGCTATGACGAGGAAGACCTGAAATCGGAACTGGTCATCCGGGCCTCGGCGTAATTTTTTTTAACTCAATATGGTATCGATTTCATACTCAGGAGAAACGATGAATCAGTCACAACAAGGGGCATGGTGGAAGGAAGCGGTCATTTATCAGGTGTACCCAAAAAGCTTCTATGACAGCAATAACGATGGCACTGGCGATATCCAGGGGATAATCGCGAAACTGCCGTATCTGAAAACGCTGGGCATCACCATGATTTGGGTCTCGCCGTTCTACCTCTCGCCGGGTGCGGACAACGGCTACGATATCGCCGACTACTATGCAGTGAACCCCGATTTAGGTCAGCTGCAGGATATTGACGACCTGATTAAGCAGGCAGGCGAACTGGGGATTGGGATCATGGTGGATCTGGTGGTTAATCATACCAGCGATGAACACCGCTGGTTCCAGGCCGCGCTGGCGGACCCTGCCTCAAAATACCGTGATTACTACATCTTTAAGCCCGCCGTTGCTGGTGCCGCGCCTAATAACTGGCGTTCGATTTTTGGCGGCAGCGCGTGGGAAAAAGTGGCTGGCGAAGAGTGCTACTATTTGCACGTTTTTCATAAAAAACAGCCCGACCTGAACTGGGAAAACCCGCAGCTGCGCCAGGAAATCTACGCCATGATTAACTGGTGGCTGGATAAAGGCATCGCCGGTTTTCGCATCGATGCAATTACGTTTATTAAAAAAGATCAGGATTACGCCTCCCTGCCCGCCGACGGCGTCGATGGTCTGGCCTCCATTAAAACGAAATCGCGCAACCGTCCGGGAATTGAATGTTTTCTGCACGAGCTGAAAGAACACACCTTCAACCGCCATCGCTGCGTAACGGTAGGCGAAGCGCCCGGTGTGCCTCTGCAGGAGTACGACAGCTATATCGGCCCGGACGGCTATTTCAATATGATCTTCGATTTTCACGCTGCCGATATCGATGTCGAGAACGGCTCGGAGTGGTTTAAGCAGCGCAACTGGCGCGTGGGCGAATTCAAAGAAGCGCTTTTTGCCAGCCAGCGCGCTTTTTGTCAGGCCGGCTGGGGGACGACGTTTATTGAAAACCACGACCAGCCCCGCGCGCTGTCCAAACTCATCCGCGACGCGGATTACCAAAATGACATCGGTGCCAAAGCGCTGGCCGCGATGTACTTCTTTATGGCCGGAACGCCGTTTATTTACCAGGGCCAGGAGCTGGGGATGAAAAATTTCTGCCGGCAGTCAATTGCGGAATTTGACGATATTTCCAGTCTGGATAACTATCACCGCTCCCTGGCGGAAGGTTTCTCTGAACAGCAGGCGTTAGGCTTTATTAATCAGCGCTCCCGGGACAACTCGCGAACGCCCTTCCCGTGGTCGAATAGCGTCAACGGCGGATTTAATCAGGGTGCGCAGCCCTGGCTGGCGTTTTCTTCAACCGACTTTAGCGTCAATGCGCAAAGCCAGATAAACGATGCGCATTCGGTGTTCGCGTTTTACCAGAAGATGATCGCCTTGCGGAATAAGCACTATCCGCAAGCGCTGATTTATGGGTCATTCGCCGCCGTGGAGGACGTTGACGAGCGTATCGTTGCCTACCAGCGCGCAACACACAACGAACGTTTTATCTCTATCACCAACTTAAGCGCGCAGCATCTGCCTTACACGCTCCCGGCAGGAGAGATTGTACTCAATAATTATGCCGACGCCGACGCCACCCTGAAACCTTATCAAACCATTCTCGTTAAGGAATGAGTTAAATATGAACAAATATAAAAATATCGCCGTTGAGATAGTGAATACCATCGGCAAGGAAAACATTGCTTCCGCCACCCACTGCGCCACCCGATTACGTTTGCAGGTAAAAGACCGGCAGAAAATCGATGATGATAAAGTCCGTAATATCAGCGAAGTTAAAGGCGTATTTTTCAATTCCGGTCAGTATCAGATAATCCTCGGTACCGGGATCGTCAATAAGGTTTATCAGGAGTTTGTTAACGAATATCAGGTTGCCGAAGTCAGTAAGGATGAAATGACGAAGCAGAGTTCGGGCCGATTACAGCGGGGAATACGCAACTTATCGGACGTTTTTGTGCCAATTGTCCCGGTTCTCGGGGCGACCGGTCTGTTTCTCGGTCTGAAAGGGGTCATTTTTAATGATACCGTGCAGGCGTGGTTTGGCAGCAGCGTCCATCAGGTTCCGGCGGCCCTGCAAACGCTGACCACGGTACTCTGCGATACCGCTTTCGCCTTCCTGGCGGCGTTTATCTGCTGGTCAGCCTTTAAGAAGTTTGGCGGTACGCCGATTATCGGTTTTTTAATCGGCCTGATGCTGGTTTCCCCGGCGCTGCCGAACGCCTATGACGTGGCGTACGGCAATAGCAGCCCGATTTATGTGTTTGGCGTTATTCCGCTGGTGGGCTATCAGGGGTCAATTTTGACCGCACTCATCACCGGTATTATCGGCGCAAAACTGGAAATCTTTTTCCGCCGGGTGATGCCCAACTCGATGGACCTGATTTTCACGCCGTTTATCGTCATTCTGATTGCTGTGGCCATCGCTTTACTGATTTTAGGTCCGCTGGTACATGGGTTTGAACACTACGCCGTGATGGCTATTCAGCAATTTTTGACGCTACCTGCGGGTATTGGCGGCCTGTTAATCGGCTTTATCTATCCCATTGCCGTAATGACCGGAATGCATCACATGTTTATTATGATTGAAACCTCGCTGATTGCCTGCACCGGGTTTAATCCACTCATTACGGTTTGCGCGATGTACGGTTTTGCCAACGCCGCCGTATGTCTGGCTATTTCACTGAAGGCGAAAAATATCGCGTTTAAAACCGCCGGAATTTCCGCGACCATTACTCAGCTATTAGGCGTCTCGGAACCGGCTTTATTCGGTATCGTGATGCAATCCGGGCTTCGGGCGATAATGGTGATGCTCACCAGCTCAGCGCTGGGCGGCATGATTCTGTCGCTGCTGTCGATAAAAGCGAACTCATACGGCCTGGCGGTCCTGCTGTCGCCGCTAATGTATCTCTACGATCGCTATCAGTTTGTCACCTATATTACCGTGGGACTCGCGGTGTTTATTTTTGCTTTTATTATTACATTCCTTTTTGTCAAAACTGCTAACACCCGCAAAGAGAGCTGAAAATAATACAACCCGAATATTAATTTAGCCTGCGGATAACTATCCCGTTTATTAGCACAGTCATCTGTGCTCTGCACCCGCACGTCCAGAGCACAGCCACTCTTGTACAGGTATAAATGATGAAAGCCTATATGCTTACGCTCTGCGCGCTGGCTTTGCCAGCATCCGCCGCTGCGGCGGATACCACCCTGAATGAAATTAATGCCCGGCTTGAAAGACTTGAGGCCGAATTAAAGCAGTCGCGCATCCAGTTACAGGATGCGACGCGGAAAATAGATCGCGCGGAAAAAAGAGCGGCCAGCGCCGAACAAAACGCGGCGCGCGCGCAAGAAAGACTGCAGGCCGTTGAGCACAGAACCGACCAGGATCTGGCGTTAATAAAAAACCAGCCGGCGCAGAATGTCGTCGCGCAGGCGAAGCTTCAGGAAATCACCTTCGGCGGTTACGCGCGCAGCGGCATATTAACAAGCAAGGGCACAACCAGTACCGTCGGGCCTTCCCTGACGCCTGCGGGCAGCACCGGGGGGAGCGTCGGTCGCCTTGGCAATGAGTCGGATACCTATGTGACCGCCGATATTAACTACCGGCGAAAATATGATAACAATAGCCAGCTGCGTTATTACATGAAAATCGCCGAGTGGGATAAAACCTATAATACCGACAGTTCCTTTAACGGCCAGATGAACGTCCGTCAGGCTTTTGTCGAAATGAGCGATATGCCCGCGTTTAGCGGCGCATTTAAACAGGCGACGCTGTGGGCCGGTAAGCGGGAAGATCGGGATAACTTCGATATTCACTGGCTTGATTCCGATATGATGAATTTAATCGGTACCGGCGCCGGTATTTATGATGTGAATTTCTGGGGAGATATCAAGACCAACCTCGCGGTATATGGCCGTAATTTCAACGATATCGATACGATGGACAACGTTGAATATAACAACATGACCGGCGCGGATAACACGTATATTCAAAACTATACCTTCTCGCTTAATCACCGTCTGGCGAACTGGCAGTGGATGCTCAACGGCCTCTACTCGCAGGACAACGACAAACGCATAAACGATGGTCTGGCGTCGGATAAAGCGGCCTCGCAAGGGTTTAACACCATGCTGGCGTACCACGGCGACAGCTTCTACGGCCTGCGCCCCGGCAGTACGAAAACCGCGCTGCTTTATGGCCGCGCGCTGGGAGCTGAAGTTCGCGGCCCGGGCTCCGACGGTTATTTGATTCAACCGGCATGGACCGTGAAGTTCGCCTCTTACGGTATCACATCACTCACCGACAGGCTGAGCTTCGCGCCGCTGATCGTCGCCCAGAGCAGCAATAATCGCTATATCGATTCTGACCATTACGACTGGGTCACCCTGAACGCAAGAATCATTCAGCAAATTAATCAGAATTTCGCCCTGCAATACGAAACCAGCTATCAGTATATGGATATCGACCCGAAAGGTTTTAACGGCAACAGCGCCGCCAGCGGTAGCTACTACAAGCTGACGTTTGCTCCTACTTTCAAGCTGCAAAACGTCACGGACTTCTTTGAGCGTCCGGAAATCCGCTTTTTTGCCACCTGGATGCGCTGGGATAAATCGCTGGATAACTACTCCTCAACGGACACCTTCGGCAGCGCCGGATACCATAGCGCTGGTACGCTGTTCTTCGGCGCCCAGCTCGAAACCTGGTTCTGAAAACCGCGTCTCGTCGGCTCATCACAAGGGAGAGGCGCGCCAGCGATTGGCCCTCTTCCACATTTTGAACCACAATTATTGTGCCAGATTTCCGTTACCCGGAAATGAACTATCGTGGAGCTTTTCAACTGGCGGAAGGCCACCGATAACAAATGTGATAACAACAACGGCGGGTCAGTCATTATGAAGAAAATTGCCATTATCGGCGCAGGTCCTACCGGGATTTATACCCTGTTCTCATTGCTTAAACAGGGCGAGCCGCTGGACGTGTCAATTTACGAGCAGGCCGAGGAAGCGGGCGTGGGTATGCCCTATAACGATGAAGAGAATTCGCGCATGATGCTGGCCAATATCGCCAGTATTGAAATCCCTCCTGTACAAAGCACCTATCTTGACTGGCTAAAAGCCCAGAGCCCGTCGCGCCTGGCGCGCTATGGCGTAGAGTATGAAACATTGCACGATCGCCAGTTTTTGCCGCGCATCCTGTTGGGCGAATACTTTCGCGACCAGTTTCTTGCGCTGGTCGAAAAGGCCAGGGAACTGGGATTTAACGTCCAGGTCAATGAGTCCTGTCGGGTCAGCGACCTGCAGGCGACCGAAGAAGGAGTGAGGCTGTGGGTGGAGGAGCAGCCCGTCGCCGAAGTGTTTGACCTCGCGGTGCTTGCCACCGGTCATGTCTGGCCGGATGAAGAAGAGTCAACCCGCACCTGGTTTCCCAGTCCGTGGTCTGGGCTGATGGAAGCCACCATTCCGCCCTGCCGGGTGGGAATTATGGGCACCTCGCTAAGCGGAATTGATGCCGCAATGGCCGTCGCCGTCCAGCACGGTCAATTTATCGGTTCCGACGATAAGGCGCTCACCTTCAGGCTCAACGAAACCAGTCAGGCGCTGCACATCGTGCTGATGTCGCGCTCCGGCATTCTTCCGGAAGCGGATTTTTACTGTCCTATTCCCTGGGAGCCGCTGGAAATCGTCACCGACAGCGCGATGGAAAACGCCATCGCCGCGGGAAGCGACGGCCTGCTTGACCGGGTCTTTAATTTGCTGGCGCAGGAAATTGCCCTGGCCGACCCCCTGTGGAGCGAAAATATCGCCCTTCACAGCCTTAACGCCGATAGCTTCAGCGAAGCGTGGTTTGCTAAACGCCAGCAGCATAACCCTTTCCACTGGGCGATGGATAACCTTGAAGAAGTTGAGCGTAACAAGCGCGCGCGCTACACGGTCCCCTGGCGCTACGTTATCCTGCGGCTGCATGAAGCCGTTCAGGCGATGGTGCCCCACCTTAATGACCGCGACCGGGAGCGATTCAAAAACGGCCTTGCCCGGGTCTTTATTGACTGCTATGCCGCCATTCCTTCGGAGTCTATCCGCCGACTGCTGGCGCTGCGCGAAGCGGGCGCGATCGGCATTCTCGCCTTAGGGCATGATTATGATATGGCGGTGCAGCAGGAGAAGACGGTGATTACCAGCGGGCAAAATCGCTATACGTTTGACGTGTTTATTGATGCGAGGGGGCAAAAAGCGCTGAAAAATAAAGATCTCCCCTTCCCGCATTTGAGGGAGCTACTGATGGCGACGGGCGAAGAGATCCCGGAGGTTGGCGACGATTATACGTTAAGAGAGCCGCCCGTAGCGCGCGGGCGTATCGCCTTCGCCGCAATCCCCTGGCTGATGCACGACCAGCCTTTCGTTCAGGGGATTACCGCCTGCGCGGAGATCGGCGCAGCAATAGCCAGGGCGATATCGCAGCCGGCGAGCCGCTCACGCAGACGTTTAGCGCCATTCGATCTTTAAGAAAGAGAACTAGCCGCCCGTTGACGGCGGCTATTTTTAGCGTTTATCAGGTTGGGGATGCCAGGGATCTTCTTTATGATCTTCGCTGTCGTCTCTTTTACGCGGAACTTCACCCTGCTCGCGCGGATCCTCTTTCGACGGATGACGACCGCGTTTATCCGGGTCGGCTGGATGCTGTACGGACATCTATTCCTCCTGTTTGCAAGGTTATTTCTGGATCCGGTCGACCCGCACCACTGGCGGCGTCATTTTCTTATCGAGACTGCCGTTAATGCTGATCATCTGATCGGGCTTCACTTCCCGGCCATCAAAAACTGCCGCGGGAATAATGACCCCTATGGTGTCGGTTTTATCGCGGAAGCTGTAGCGGTCATCACCCTGCTGCTCGATAAGATTGCCGCGTAATGAGATGGTGGCCCCATCATGCATTTCCATGGCCTGGCGCACGGTCATGATTCGCCCGTCCTCGGTCCCACGATAGCCATCATCAATCTTGTGCGGCGGCGGCGGCGCAGCGTCTTTTTTAAACCCGCCATCATCCGCGGCAAAAACGCCCTGAGCCATCAACGAACAAAAAATAACTGGCAGTAACTTTTTCATCAACAACACCTCCGGCGTATTTTCATCTTGTCTTAATAAGTCTGGGTGCTGATGTTCATTTTCACAAGCTAATGGCTAATGAATCGTCTGAGAAATATATTTCCTGGCGCGACAGGCGGAGAAAATATTACCGCCAGGCCGCAATAAAATGCGCTAAATATACCGTCAGGTTTGCGATAGAATAATCCTAAAATACTAAACGCCTCTACCGCCTCACATTTCGAAAAGTTTCCCGGCAATCAGTAAATTACCGTTCAGAGATGAACGTAAGCGCAAAAATTATAAAAACGAATCCGTTCGATTATTCGTCAATCATCCACGACAGGCTGACTTGGCAACTACGCTTAATCTTTTAACACGAGGAGGTCAGTATGAGCGAGAACGCTAACAATACCGCGAAGTATCCCCGTCCCCCCTTTGTTGACCAGCCGCAATCGCCGCCGGGTCTTGCCGAAGAGATGAAGCCGCAGCCGGATCACGGCGAACTGAGCTACGTCGGTTCCGGTCGGCTGGCAGGTAAGCGCGCGCTGATCACCGGCGGTGATTCCGGCATTGGGCGCGCGGTAGCGATCGCCTTCGCCCGCGAGGGCGCCGACGTGGCGATCAACTATCTGCCGGAAGAGGAGTCCGATGCTGAAACCGTGATTGCCCTGATTGAGGCCGAAGGGCGTAAAGCCGTAGCGATTCCGGGCGATGTGCGCGATGAAGCCTTCTGTGAATCCCTGGTCGAGCAGGCCGCCAGCCAACTCGGCGGACTGGATATTCTGGTCAATAACGCCGGACGCCAGCAATATTGCGAGTCGCTGGAAGAGTTAACCACCGCCGACTTTGACGCCACCTTTAAAACCAACGTTTATGCGGCCTTCTGGATCACCAAAGCCGCCCTGCGTCATCTTAAAGAACACAGCGTAATTATTAACACCTCATCCGTGCAGGCCTTTAAGCCGAGCCCCATCCTGCTGGACTACGCGCAAACCAAAGCCTGCCTGGTGGCATTCACGAAGTCGCTGGCTAAACAGCTGGGGCCGAAAGGTATCCGGGTGAACGCGGTCGCGCCCGGCCCTTACTGGACGGTGCTGCAGTCAAGCGGCGGCCAGCCGGATGAAAAAGTGCGTCAGTTCGGCGCCGATACGCCGCTGGGCCGTCCAGGGCAACCGGTGGAGATCGCGCCGCTGTACGTTACCCTTGCCTCTGATGCCTGCTCCTTCACCTCCGGCCAGGTGTGGTGCTCCGACGGCGGCGACGGCGTGCTGTAACCCGTTGCGGCGGCGGACCTCTCAGCGGCCCGCCGTCGTGCGCAGACAGTCGAGATACTTCTGCGCTGAATCCAGTACGATCTGACGGGCATTTTTGGTGATGTTCTGCCCTTCGAAGGCGCCGTACAGCGCACCGAAGGGCGCATCGCCCAAACGCTCAACGATATTCTCGACGCTGGGGGCCGCCAAAGGCAGCAGATTAGGATAGCTCCACATAAAAGAAACGGCGCGTGCCCCCGGCGTGACCTGGATAATATCTCCCGCCAGCATAATACCTCCCTCTTTTGCCCAGTGCAGAACGGTTCCCCCGGCGAAATGCCCACCCAGGCGCAGCAACCGTACCGACGGAAGGATCTCCAGCGCATCCCCTTCCCATAATGTGATGGCAGGGCTATCGCGCATGATCCATTCGCGATCGCTGGCATGAAGATAAATGCGCGCATCAAAGGCTGCTGCCCAGTCCTGCATCGTGGTGTAGTAGTGAGGATGAGAAATGGCGATCGCTTTTATCCCGCCAAGCGCGGTGATCAGCGTTTTGCTGGCGGCATCAAGATTAGCGATGCAGTCCCACAGAATATTCCCCTGCGGCGTGAGCAGCAGAAAAGCGCGCTGATCGATAGCAAATTTCGGTACCGTCCTGAAACTCAACAGCCGTTCATTATGCTGCTGCCATTTATTCATATGCGTCGCGATCAGATCGTCAGGTTTAATCCAGGCCTGTCCGCTGGCCGGGACGTACTGGCGTTCATCCTCACAGATACGACAATGGTTCAGGGTATTGCCGCGATCGTCGTAAGACGTACCGCAGGTTGCGCACAGCGTAATCATCACATCTCCTTCAGAATCATTCAGGAAGTCGTAATGAGTATGGCAGAAGGGAAATTTATGGCAGGAAGGCGGGCTTCGCAGGGCTTCCGTGCCCTGAGAGGAATTTATTCGAAATAGACGTCAGGGTTTTCCGACAGCGAAACGAAGGTTTTGCTGTTTTTATCCAGCGCGCGAATGTCGCCGCTTTCAATATCGTAGAACCAGCCGTGCAGACGCAACGTGCTGTCGCGCAGGCCGACGGCAACGGAGGGGTGGGTTTTAATATTGTTCAGCTGGGCGATGACGTTTTCCTGCACCATACCGTTGACTTTATCGGTCTCGTTAGCCCAGGTTTTCTTCTCCACGACGGCCTTCGCCGCGTCGGAGTAGCGCAGCCAGTGGGACACGGCAGGCATCGGCTCCAGACACTGGCAGGTGGCGATGGCTTTCATCGCGCCGCAGTTAGAGTGGCCGCAGATGACGATATCGGTCACGCCCAGCGCGACGACGGCGTACTCGATTGTCGCGGAAACCCCGCCCGGTTCAGGGCCAAATGAGGGGACGATATTCCCGGCGTTACGGATCACAAACAGCTGACCCGGCTCCTGCTGAGTCACCAGCTCCGGGACCAGACGGCTATCGGAACAGGAGATAAACAGCGCTTTGGGATTCTGGCTGGATGCCAGGCTGCGGAAGAGCTCTTTACGTTGCGGGAAGATCTCTTTCTGGAAGTTGAGGAAGCCCTCAATGATATGTTGCATAGCAGTGTCTCTTTTCTCTGTTTTAATGACGATATGACAAAGATCACATTTAGCCAGTTTATCACTGACGCGCGAAATGGGAATCGTTATTCGAGGATGAGATAAAACATCGTCCCGCAAAGCCTGGTGACAGCGCGGTAAAGATTGTTTATTTTTTGACAGAGAAAACATTGATGAGCCGGAGCCCCATGCGACTTTAGCGCTCAACATCAACCAGGAGCGCTTATGTTCTTATCCAGCCTGATGGCCATTGCCGCGGTTCTCATTATGGGCGTTATCAGCCCCGGTCCAAGCTTTATTTACGTGGCCCGCAACGCCGTTGCGCGCTCGCGGGTGCACGGTCTGGTCACCGCGCTGGGAACCGGCGCGGGCGCGGCTATCTTTTCGATAATGGCCATGATGGGGCTGCAAAAAGTGCTGACGGCGGTGCCGGAAATGTTCATCGGCCTGAAGGTTGCGGGTGGCCTGTATCTGCTGTGGCTGGGTTATAAAATTTACCGCGGCGCGGCGCAGCCGATGGATTTTGCCGCAGGCGGCATGGCGGCGGAACATTCACTATTGAAAACCTTCCGCGATGGCCTTTATACCCAGCTCAGCAACCCGAAAACGGCGCTGGTATTCGCCTCTATCTTTACCGCCCTGCTGCCGGAACGCATCCCGTTGGCCTTTTACTATATCGTGCCGCTGATGAGCTTCCTGATCGACGTCAGCTGGTATTCGCTGGTGGCGCTGGTGCTCTCTTCCGCCCGCCCGCGCAGCGTCTATCTGCGCATGAAGCGTAAGATTGATATCGTCACCGCCACGGTACTGGGCGCGCTCGGCCTGCGCCTGATTGCCACTTCGCTGTCAAAGTAGGCCAACATACCGTTTAAACGGTATAAATACGGATGTCGTGCTCGCTGAACGCGTCGCGATATTCCCGGCTGATATTTTCCTCCACGACCAGTACGTCAATGGCGCTGCTCTCGACCACCACGAAGCGCGCCACCGCCGGGATCTTATCGGAGGTCAGGCCGACAATAATTTCGCTGCACTGTTTAATGACCGCTTTTTTAAATTCGCAGTCGGAATAGTCAAAGCCTGTCAGGCCCGACTCAGGCGCCATGGCGCAGCCGCCGATAAACCCCTGATCGAAAAGCATACCCTGAATCTGCGCCACGGCGGAGGCCCCCACGCAGCCGCCGGTGGCGCGTTGGATCTGCCCGCCAAGCATCACGACGTCATACAGCGGTTTTTTGAGCAATACGGCAGCGATCTCGGGGGAGTTGGTGACCACCGTTAGCGCCAGCTCCGCCGGTAGCGCCTCCGCCATCGCCAGATTGGTGGTGCCGGTATCAATGAATATGCAGCCGCCGGGCTTCACCAGCTTTGCGCATTTCTGCGCGATTCTGCTTTTTGTCGCCGTATTTTTCTCTTTGCGCGCGCTGTAGTCACCGGCTTCAGGCAGGGTCATCACCGCGCCGCCGTAGACCTTTTTGCAGTATCCCTCGCGGCTAAGCTCATGTAAATCACGGCGAATAGTATGCTCGGAGACGTTCAGACGGCTGGCCAGTTCGGCGCAAACCACTCTGCCGTTCTCCTGGAGGATCTGGCAAATAAGCGCTTGTCGTTGTTTAGGAAAAGCAGCATAATCGAGCAAAAAATAACTCCTGAAAGATTGTTCATCGAGCAATAAAGCGCATAATCGTGCATTCGTACCCTGACTGTCAACACACCCTATACCGAGGTTTGCCATGAAAATTGCCCATATCGCCCTTTGGACCCGTCAGCTTGAGCAACAGGCCCGCTTCTGGGTAGCCTTCTTCGACGGTGAGATAAATGAGAAGTACTGCAGTCAGACCAACCCGGGGTTTGAATCCTTTTTTGTCAGGATCGGCGATGATATTGCCATTGAGCTGATGACCAAGCCGGGATTGACTGCGCTGACGGCGGATAATAACCACACCGGCTGGGTGCACCTGGCGATAACCGTTGGCGGCGCGGAGAACGTCGACAGGCTGGCAAAACGCGCCGCTGAGCAGGATATTCTGGTTTCTGCGCCTCGGACCACCGGTGATGGCTATTATGAAGCGGTAATTAAAGACCCCGATGGCAACCTGATTGAAATCGTCGCATAGTGTCAGACATTGATTCAACAGGAGACGCCCGTGGCCAACTATCACGTCATAGACAAACAAACCTGGCCGCGAAAAGATCATTTTGATTTTTATCGCGGTTTTGCCAATCCCAGCTTTAATCTCTGCGTTCCTGTCGAGGCGCAGCGGCTATATGAGTGCGCGAAAGATCGCGGCGTCTCGTTTTTCCAGCTGGCCCTCTTCGCCCTTGTGCGCGCGGCGAACGAGGTGCCGCAGCTTAAACAGCGGCTGTTGGGCGACGATATTATCGAATATGACCAGCTGGCGGTGATGACGCCAGTGATGACCGCCCAGGAAGGTTTCCGCCAGGTCTGGTGCGAGAATGCCGCCGATTTTGCCGCCTTCAGCCAGGCCGCCACGCCAAATATCGAGGCGGCAAAACACACCGCGCCGGCGCCGCTTATCGTCAACGGCGAAAATTTCTTCTGCGCCAGCTGCCTGCCGTGGCTGCATTTCAGCGCTATGACTCACGCTGAGTATTACGTTGGCGCGTCGGTGCCCGCCCTCACCTGGGGCAAGCTGAAAAACGGTATTATTCCGGTCGCGGGCAAATTCAATCACGCCTTTGTCGACGGCCTGCACGCCAGCCGTTTTTTTGCCCGCGTCGAAGAAAATTTTGCTCAACCGGAGATCCTCTGGCAGGCGCGATAATTCCCCGCCATCCCTCAACGACACTCGAGCCCCGGTAAGCCGGGGCCGAAACGCCTGCGTGACTCAAAGCCTGTTCACTCTGCCCACTGTCGCAAATCCAACACGCTGATTCATTCTGCGTTGCAATTGCAGCAGTACGAGCGCGTACCAAAAAACTAACTTACTGTTTAATAAACATTAAATAAGAAACGCGTTCTGGCATAGCCTTTGCTTTAACAGTTATATAACCCACTGGAATTATCAGGCATTTACTTAGCTATTTTTAGCATATGCCGTTTGTTAACCATGAGAGTGACTATGCCCGACGAAAAACAGACCCTTCACTATTGCCGCCAGACGCCAAAGGCATACGTTATCCGCAGCGATGACGAAGCCATCGCCATCGCCCATGAAATCGCGGCGGTACTGCAGCCCGGCGCGGCGCAACGCGATCGCAGCGGCAGCGTGCCGCCGGAGATTATCGATACCTACTCCAATAGCGGCCTGTGGGGTATCACCGTTCCGCGGCAATGGGGCGGAGCCGAGGTATCCGCCGCCACGCTGGCCCAGGTGATAGCGATTATTTCCGCCGCCGACCCGTCGCTGGGGCAAATTCCCCAGAACCATTACTGTCTTCTGGAGGATATCCGTCTGCAGGGCAGCGAAGAGCAGCAGGCATTTTTCTTCGCTCAGGCGCTGCAAGGCTATCGCTTTGCCAACGCGCTTTCTGAAACCGGCGGCAAGACGGTACTCGATATCCGCACTCGCCTGGAGGCCAGCGAACGCGGTCTGAGCATCACCGGCCGAAAAGGCTACTGCACCGGTTCGCTCTACGCCCACTGGATCGGCATTCTGGCGCTCGATGCAGAGAATAACGCGCAGCTGGCGTTTGTGCCGCGCGAATCGGCTGGGCTGACGGTCATCGACGACTGGGCCTGCCTCGGCCAGCGTACCACCGCCAGCGGAACGGTCCTGGCGGAGAATCTTGTCGTCGAGCCTTTCCACCTGTTCCCGACCTGGAAATCCTACGCGACGCCAACCCTTGCCGGGCCGTTTGCCCAGCTCACCACCGCCGCTATCGACCTGGGGATTGCCCGCGCGGCGCTTAACGACACGGTGAACTTTGTCAGCCAGTTCGCTCGCCCGTGGATCGATGCCGGCGTTGAGCGGGCCAGCGAAGACCCGCTGACTATCTACCATATTGGCCAGCTTGACAGCCGGCTGGCCGCCGCCGATGCGCTGCTGGAGCGGGCCGGCAAAGTGCTCGATCGCTATAAATACGCACTGAGCGAGGATAACGTTGCTCAGGCGTCTATCGCCGTGGCGCGCGCCAAGGTCTTTACCACCGAAGCGGCGCTGGAAGCCGCCAGCCGCCTGTTTGAGCTTAGCGGCACCCGCTCAACCAGCATCGCCCTCAATCTTGATCGCCACTGGCGCAACGGCCGCGTCCACACCCTGCACGATCCGGTGCGCTGGAAATATCAGCTGCTGGGCAACTGGGTGCTGAACGGCATTCCTCCACAACGCCATGACTGGAACTGAGATGAACGGCGCTCTGGCTTTTTTTGCTGATATCGACTGGAGCGACGTGGCGCAGGCCAGTCTCGATACCTTGACCATGCTGGGCTGGTCGCTGGGGTTTACCGTGCTGATTGGCCTACCGCTGGGAATTGTGCTCTATCTCAGCGGCCAGCCTCGCCTGCTCCATGCTCCGCGCCTCTATCGCCTGCTGTCGCTGGGGGTCAACGTTCTGCGCTCGCTGCCCTTCATCATTTTATTGATTGTGATGATCCCGGTGACGACGCTGATTACCGGCACCTCGCTGGGCGTTGAAGGCACCATTCCGCCGCTGGTTGTCGGCTGCGCGCCTTTCTTTGCCCGGCTGGTTGAGACCGCGCTGCGCGAGGTGGAGCACGGTCTGGTGGAGGCCAGTTGGTCGATGGGCGGCAACACCTGGCAGCTAATCTGGCACACCCTGCTGCCGGAGTCGCGCGCCGGGCTTATTGCCGCCGTGACCGTGACCGCGATTTTACTGGTCGATTATACCTCCATGGCGGGGGTCATCGGCGGCGGCGGGCTGGGCGACCTGGCCATCCGCTTTGGCTATCAGCGCTTCCAGACGGACGTCATGGCGATCACCGTTCTGCTGCTGATTGCGCTGGTGCAGATAGTACAAATGAGCGGCGATCGCCTGGTGAAGGCGATGAGCCGCAAATAACAATAGCTTCAGGAATAAGACAATGAAAAAAACAATCCTCGCAGCGGGGCTTCTGGCCCTTTTCTCCCTGTCCGCCAGCGCCAATGAGACGCTGACCGTGGGCGCAACGCCGGTCCCCCATGCCGAAATTCTCGAGTTCGTGAAGCCCGAGCTGGCGAAACAGGGGGTCGATCTGAAAATTAAAGTCTTTAACGACTTTATCCAGCCTAACCAGCAGCTGGCGGAGAAAAATCTCGACGCCAACTACTACCAGTACCGCCCTTTCCTTGATAACTACAATCAGACCCGCCATACCCATCTGCTTCCGGTGGTCGGCGTGCATATTGAACCCTTTGGCGCTTATTCGAGTAAATATAAAACGCTCAAAGAGGTACCGGATGGCGCCACCGTTGCCATTCCGAACGATCCGGTGAATACCGGTCGCGCGCTGGTGATGCTCAGCAATGCCGGGCTGATTACCCTGAAAAACCCGCAGGATCCGCAGTCGGCGACCAAAGATATCACCGCTAATCCGCACCGTTTTAAAATTCGCGAGCTGGAAGGCGCGATGCTGGCGCGGGCGGTGAATCAGGTCGATCTGGCGTTTATCTTCGCCAACTATGCGCTGGAGGCCGGAATTGATACCGATAAGGCGCTGCTGGTGGAAAAAGGTAGCGATCTGTACGTCGAGTATCTGGTGGCGCGTCCCGACAACATCAACGATCCCGGCATTCAGAAGCTGGCGAAAGCCCTGAACTCAGACCGCGTGCGCAGCTTCATTCTCACCCGCTATAAAGGCAAAATCCTGCCCGGTTTTTAATCGCCGGATGTTCATCGGCAGCCTGCAGGCTGCCGTTTAATTTCGTTAACAGAGCCGCCATCGTGACGCAAAAACCCAACGCCACAACGCATATTCAGTTGAGCCAGATAAGTAAAGCCTACCCCAACGGCGTGCAGGCGCTGCGGGATATTAATCTGCAGATCGCTCAGGGAGAAATCTTCGGCATTATTGGCCGCAGCGGCGCCGGAAAATCAACCCTGCTGCGCCTGTTCAACCGCCTGGAAAACGCCGACAGCGGTGAGATTACCATTCACGGCGAACATACTCGGCACTACTCCCGCAGCCAGCTGCGCGACCTGCGCCGGCGGGTCGCGATGATCTTTCAGCACTTTAATTTAATGGCGACCAAAACGGTGGCGCAGAACGTTGAGCTGCCGCTGAAAATGGCCGGGGTACCGCGGGCGGAAAGGCAGAAACGGGTTGCGGAGATCCTGGCGCTTGTCGGCCTCAGCGATCTGCGCGACAGCTGGCCGGCTAAGCTTTCCGGTGGCCAGAAGCAGCGCACCGGTATCGCCCGTGCGCTGGTCACGCAGCCGGAGATCCTGCTGTGTGACGAAGCCACCTCGGCCCTCGATCCGGAAAATACCCTTGCAGTACTAAAACTCCTTAAAGAGATCAACCAGCGCCTTGGTTTGACCATCGTGCTGATCACCCATGAGATGGACGTCATTCGCACCCTCTGCGACCGGGTCGCGGTGCTTGAGCTCGGAGAAATTATCGAACAGGGCGAGGTGTGGCGAGTATTTGGTCATCCCGGACATGCTGTCACGCAAAGCCTGCTCGGCACGCTCCATCATGACCGTGCGGAAGAACGACTCTCGCTGAGCGAAAACCAGCAGCTGGTCACGCTGCATTTTGACGGCAGCAGCGGGCAGGAACCGGATTTACAGCGCATCGCCGCGCTGCTGGGCGCCGATGCCCGCCTGTTATACGGCAGCTGCGAGCAGATTCAGGGACGGGTGATTGGCCAGCTGCGGATACGCCTGGCGAAGCCGCTGGCCAATCCTCATTTACAGCAGCATGCCGGCTGGGTGGCTGACCGCTTAACCCTTTCCGGCGATACGGCAGCGGAGAATGCTGGCGTTTAGCGCAAAAGTGGCAGATTAATACTGAATTATTGCTAATGCTAAATTGCTATAAGCCATAGCCTTTCGGTGTTAGACAGGGCGCTAAGCGCCTCTTATCTTTCGTCATGATTTGTAAATACACTACGCAATTCTTTGATGAGGGAGCACTTTTGTCCAGACTACTGCACGGGTTAAAAACCAAACAGACGCGGTTCGCGCTTGCTCTGAAAATCGCGTTGCTCGGCGGCGCGGTGGCATTTTCTTCTGTCGCCATCGCCGACGAGATCTTAAAAGAAGGGATCACCCCGGCCAGCGATGCCAGCCAGATCCCCGCAGCGGCAAAGCTGCGTAAAGATACCGTCGTGGCCGGCATTTCCGAGCCACAGGGCATTTTTAACCCCTACTTCTTCGTCAACGGCTGGGATGAAAACGTCACCAACGTGATCTTCTCCCGCCTGATCGACTGGGACAGCCACGGCAAACTGGTGCCGGGTCTCGCCGAAAGCTGGACGGTCAGTCCGGACAACAAGGTCTACACCATCAAGCTGCGACCCAATCTGACCTTTAGCGACGGCTCGCCGCTGACGGCTGACGATGTCGCCTTTACCCTCACCGTGCTGCTGGACCCGAAATACGACGGCGATACCGATATTACGCTCGCCAATATCGCCGGCGGCGCGGAGTACAAAGCGGCGAAAGCCGATAGCGTCAGCGGTCTGAAAGTGCTGGATCCCTTGACGCTCCAGGTGACCACCACCCAGCCGGGCGCGACGACGTTGGCAAAAATTGGCGGTCCGGTACTCTCCAGAGCGTATTACGGCAAAGGCTACCAGCGCGGCAATCTCGATTATCTGCGCACCCTGCACGGCAAACCGCTGGGCAACGGTCCTTACGTTTATGACAAATATATCCCCGGCCAGGAGATTCGTTTCCACGCCAACAGCCATTTTTATCGCGGTACGCCCCCCACCCCGCGCTTTATCTATCGCGTGACCAACCCGGCGACCAACTTTCAGCTCTTCCAGACGGGCGAAACCGACTACGACGCCTTTACCTCGCGTCCGGACGATATCGAACAGCTGAAAATGCTCGGCTTTGCCAACATCAACCTTTACGGCTCCAGCGACTACAGCCAGGTGGAGTTTAACGTCCGCCGCCCGGCGCTGAAGGACATCAAGGTACGCCAGGCGCTGATTTACGGCCTCGATCGCCAGAAGCTGATTGATGTGGTCTACCAGGGCTACGGTAAAGTAGCGATTGAGCCTATCGCGCCAATCTCCTGGGCCTGGAACGCCGACGGAGTGAACCCGTATCACTATGACCCGGCGCAGGCGAAGAAGCTGCTGGACGATGCCGGCTGGAAACCGGGACCGGACGGTATCCGCGTCAAAGAGGGCAAACGCCTGGAGTTAACCCTGCTGGTGAGTAAGAAAGTGCTTAACGATGCGCTGATCCCCATCGCCAAAGAGAACTGGCAGCAGATTGGCGTCCTGTTAAAACCGCAGGTCGTCGATTTCAACGCCCTGATGGCGCAGCGTAAGTCGGGTAATTACGATCTGGCGTCGTTCAGCACCAGCACCCTTAACGACCCGCATGATGGCGTGTGGGATTTTTACAGCGCGGAAGCGAAAGAGTCCGGCTATAACAATCCGCAGGTCGATAAGCTGATTACCGAAGGTAACTCGGTGCTCGACGTTGAGAAACGCAAGCCTATCTACCACCAGCTGTATCAGGTACTGGCGCAGGACCCGCCGGTGATCCTTCTCGGCTACCGCGAAATTCTCTCGGCGAGCAGCGCCCGGGTCACCGGCTTCAAACCGGATATCTACAACGGCCTGACCGGCAGCCTGCCGGATGTCAAAATCGTTAAGTAAATCCCCAGCCGCCGGGATGTCCGGCGGCTGACGTGAGAATGTCATGAGAAATTTCATCCTGAGACGGCTGCTGCAAACGCTGCCGATGCTGCTGCTGGCTTCATTCATTATCTTTATGCTGTTTGCCAAAACGCCGGGCGATTTTATCGACGGCAATATCACCCTCACCGCCGCCCGCGCCGCCGAACTGAAGGCGATTTACGGTCTGGACCAGCCGTTACTCACCCGCTATATCCATTGGCTTGGCCAGCTGCTGCGCGGCGATCTTGGGTTCTCGCTGCAGTACCAGATTCCGGTCAGCCAGCTGCTTAACCAGTACATCTGGAACTCCTTCCTGCTGGCCAGCGTGGCGCTGGTGTTCTACTGGGGGATTGGTCTGACGGTCGGCGCAATCTCGGCGCTGAAGCCCAACTCGCTGTTCGATCATCTGGTGAGCGTCGCGGTCTTCGCCGCCATGTCGTTCCCGACCTTTTTCCTCTGTCTGCTGCTGATCAAGTGGTTCGCCGTCGACCTGCACTGGCTGCCGGTTGGCGGCATGACCCGTACCGGTAGTGACGACAGCGGCTGGGGCTATGTGCTACAGGTTGCCGCCCATCTGGTGCTGCCGGTGCTGGCGCTGGTGATGCTCCAGGCAGGTAGCCTGACCCGCTATTTTCGCGCCAGCATGCTCGAGGTGGTGAAAATGGATTTTATCCGCACCGCCCGCGCTAAAGGGCTACGCGAACGCACGGTTATCCTGAAGCACGCCTTGCGGAACGCCCTGCTGCCGATCATTACCCTGCTCGGCTTCGAGCTGCCGGGGCTGTTTTCCGGGGCGATCATCACCGAAAAAGTATTTAACTGGCCCGGGGCTGGACATATTCATATTGATTCGCTGGCCGCCCGCGACTACCCGGTGTTAATGGGATTCACCCTGTTTCTGGCGGTGCTCACCATTCTTGGCAATCTGCTTGCCGATGTGCTTTACGCGTGGGTCGACCCGCGCATTCGCGTGAGGTCCTGATGCTCAGCTCCCTGTTCTCTTCCAACCGACGCCTGCGCGACGCGGAAATTCCGGCGCTGGCGCAGGTTACGCCGTCCCCCTGGCGTCAGGCCTGGCAGGCGCTGCGTCACAATCGTCTGGCGATGCTGTGCCTGCTGCTGCTGGTCATCATGGCCCTCTGGTGCACGCTGGGGCCGCTGTGGTCGCCGTGGAAGGACGATGCTACCGACGCGCTGATGATCAACAAGCCACCCGGCGCGCAGCACTGGCTGGGTACCGATTTTCTCGGTCGCGATATTTACACCCGCCTGCTACTGGCCGGACGCATTTCGCTGATCATCGGCCTGCTGACCATGCTGCTGTCGGTCACCCTTGGCTATCTGCTCGGCGCGCTGTCGGGCTACGCCGGCGGCCTGACCGATAAACTCATCATGCGTTTTGCCGATCTGGTGATGACCATCCCCGGCCTGCCGCTGCTGATTGTCGCGGGAGCGATGCTCTCCGAGCTCGATTTCTCGCCGGATTCACGCATCTATATGGTGGTAGTTATGCTGAGCCTGCTGGAGTGGCCGAAGCTTGCCCGGCTGGTACGAGGGCAGTGCCTCTCCCTGCGCGAGCGCGACTTTATGCTGGCGACCCAGGTGCTGGGCTTGTCGGCGCGGCGCCGTCTGTTTGGTCATCTGCTGCCGAATACGGTACCGATTCTGGTGGTGATGGCGACGATGGCGGTGGCTAACGCTATTCTCAGCGAGTCTGCACTTAGCTACCTCGGGCTTGGCGTTGTGCCGCCGACGCCGTCGTGGGGCAATATGATGGACGCCGCTAACAGCCTGATCGATTTTCAGCGCCGCCCCTGGCTATGGATGCCGCCGGGGATCGCCATTTTTATCACCGTCATTGCCATCAACGTGCTGGGCGATGGCCTGCGCGACGCCATGGACCCCAAAATGAAACAGAGGCTGAAATGAGTCGCGCATTAATTACCTTTAATCAACTTTCGGTCTCTTTTGCCGCCGACAAAGGCCGGGTACGCGCGGTGCAGGAGGTGTCGTTCACTATCCGCGCCGGGCAGACCGTTGGCGTCGTCGGCGAATCCGGCTGCGGTAAAAGCGTTACCGCCATGTCATTAATGGGCCTGCTGCCGCCGCAGGCGGCGCGCATTGACGGTGGGGAGATACTTTTCGAGGATCAGGATCTGCTGCGGCTGAAAAATGCCCATATGGCCGATCTACGCGGCAATCAGCTGGCGATGATTTTTCAGGAACCGATGAGCGCCCTTAATCCAGTACTCACCGTCGGCGAGCAGCTGTGCGAGCCGCTTATTCGCCACCGCGGCGAGTCGCCGAAGATCGCATGGCAGCACGCTATCCAGCTTCTGGCTGATGTTGGACTGGCGCGCGCGGATAGCCTGATGGCCAGCTATCCACACCAGCTTTCCGGCGGCATGCTGCAGCGGGTGATGATCGCCATGGCGCTGAGCTGCCAGCCGAAGCTGCTGATTGCCGATGAGCCGACGACCGCGCTGGACGTCACCGTGCAGGCGCAGATCCTGCGACTGCTGCGCGACCAGGCGCGAGCCAACCGGATGGCGATGATGCTGATTACTCACGATCTCGGGGTTATCGCGCAGATGGCCGAACACGTGGTGGTGATGTACGCCGGGCGTATCGTTGAGCAAGGTGCGACAGCCGCCATTTTGCGTAACCCGCAGCATCCCTATACCCAGGGGCTGATCGCCTCGCGCCCTGTGCCGGGGGAGCGGCGGCGACGCCTCTACTCAATCCCCGGTCAGGTACCGGACCTCGCCGCCCTTCCCGCCGGATGCGCCTTCGCCGAGCGCTGCGCAAAAGCCACCGCGCGCTGCCGACAGAGCATTCCGCCGCTATCGGGGCATAACCGGCAGGCCGCCTGCTTTTACAGTGAACTTTCGGAGTCCGTGGCATGAATCATGAATACGTGATTGAAGTGGATGGGCTAAAAAAACACTTCCCGCTACGCGATGGGCTATTCGGCCAGCAGACCGGCGTGCTGCGGGCCGTGGATGGTGTGAGCTTTAAGATTCGCCGGGGCACGATTTTTGGCCTGGTAGGCGAATCCGGCAGCGGGAAAACCACCGTTGGCCGCACGCTGCTGGGGCTATACGAGAAGACCGCCGGCAGCGTGAAGTTTCGCGGCCAGGAGCTTGCCGAACTGTCGCCGCAGGCGATGCGCGCGCTGCGGCCTAAAATCCAGCTGGTTTTTCAGGACCCCTACAGTTCATTAAACCCGCGCATACGCATTGGCGTCGCCATCGGCGAGGCGATGCTGGAACATAAACTCTGTCGCCGGGCGGAGCTGTATGACAAAACCCTTGAGGTGATGCGCATCTGCGGGCTGTCTCCGCAGCATTACAACCGCTTCCCGCACGAATTTTCCGGCGGCCAGCGTCAGCGCATCGGCATTGCCCGTGCGCTGATCTTAAACCCGGATTTTATTATTGCCGATGAACCGATTTCAGCCCTCGATGTGTCGATTCAGGCGCAGATTATCAATCTGTTTTCCGACCTGCGAGACGACCATGGGGTGACGTTTTTGTTTATCTCCCACGATCTGGGGGTAGTAGAGCATCTGTGCGATGACGTAGCGGTAATGTATCTCGGTCAGCTGGTAGAGACCGCCAGCCGCGATGCGCTATTCAGCAGCCCCCTGCATCCCTACACCCGGGCGCTGCTGGCGGCGGTACCGACCCTCGATCCGGACAGCGAGCCGGTCGCGGCGCTACAAGGTGAAATTCCCGACCCGTCCCGGCCCCCTTCCGGCTGTCGTTTTTCCTCGCGCTGCCCGCAGGCCAGCGACCGCTGCCGCCGTGATATTCCGCTTCTAAGGGAGGTTGCCGACGGCCACCTCGTCGCCTGTCACGCGGTTTAGCGCCGGGTAATCTTCAGAGCATAAAAAAACCGCCCACACGCAGGGGCGGTTAGTTGCGTAAGAGCGAACCGGCTGCGGCTACTCTTCCAGCGCGAAGGCAATAATATCATCGCCCACGTCCGGCGAGTGGCTGGCGCCCCCGGCGGAGATCACCACGTACTCTTTACCGCTTTTCGGTGATTTATAGATCAGCGGAGCCGCCACTGCCCCTACCGGCAGACGAGCGCGCCATAGCTCTTTACCGGTAGCGGAATCCAGCGCGCGCAGGTAGTTATCCTGGGTACCGGCGAAGAAGACCAGTCCGGAAGCCGTGGACGTTGGGCCGCCCAGCGTCGGCATACCCAGCGGGATATGCATGTGCGTTTTCAGCCCCAGCGGACCGGTATCCTCTACCGATCCCATCGGTACCTGCCACCCTAGCTGGCGGGTATTGAGGTCGATGGCGCTCATGGTGCCAAACGGCGGCGTATTACAGGGAACGCCCAGCGCCGACTGCAAGATATCAATCCGCACGCCGCCGTATGGCCCGGCAATTTGCGGACGCACGGTCCCCATAAAGCCGGGCACCTCGTCGGTGGAGACTTTGTATTTCGCCATATCCTCTTTGCGCACCAGCGACATTCTCAGCGGCATCCGCATATCATTGACGAACAGCGTTCCTGTGCGCTCATCGATAGTGATACCGCCCCAGTTCATGCCGCCCAGCAGGCTCGGCCATTCGATGTACGGCTTCTCTGACGGCGGCGTGTACATACCCAGATAAGTCGACGCTTTGAAGTCGATACGGCACATCAGCTGATCGAACGGCGTCACGCCCCACATCGACTTCTCGGTGAGCGGCTCGACGCCCAATTGCGGCATGCCGGTGGAGAACGGCTGGGTGGCGGAGAGATGCTCGCCTTCCGCGCCGTCGTGGGCCACAGGTCGCTCTTCTACGCGAGTCACTGGCTTGCCGGTACGCCGGTCGAGCACGTAAATCTGCCCGGTTTTGGTGGTCTGGATCAGGACCGGAACCTCTTCACCCCGGTCGTTTTTCATATGGAACAGTACCGGCTGCGACGGCAGGTCATAGTCCCAGATATCATGATGCACGGTCTGGAAGACCCACTTCGTCTCCCCGGTGCTGGCATCCACCGCCACCACGGACGAGCCATATTTCTCTTTGGCCGCGTTGCGATCGCCGCCCCAGTAGTCCGGCGGACCGTTACCGGTCGGCAGATAAATCAGATTCAGCTCTTTGTCAAAGCCCGGCACCGTCCAGACGTTCGGCGTTTCGAGAGTGTAGACGCGCCCTTTTACCGGATCGGTCACGTTTTCCGGCTGGCCGACGTCCCACGCCCACACCACTTTGCCGGTACGGACGTCAAACGCGCGCACCACGCCGGAGGGTTCACCGTGCACGATATCGCGCACCCAGCCGCCGAGCACCGCAATATGCCCCATAATCACCGGCGTTGAGGTCGGATGGTAGCGTTTGCTGTTTTCGGTATTGTCCATACCCTGTTTCAGATCAACGCTACCGTGGTCGCCGAAGTCATCGCACAGCTCGCCGGTTTTGGCGTTCAGGGCGATCAAGCGGGCGTCGACCGTAGACACCAGGATACGCTGCGGACACTGCTGCAGCGACGGGCTGGCCTTCTCCTCTGCGCTCAGAGAATCATCGCTCTGCGCATCCCAATAGCCAACCCCGCGGCAGGTGACGTGCTCGGCGGTTTGCGCGTGCGGGTCAAAACGCCAGCGCGCTTTACCGGTATCCGCATCCAGCGCGGTGACCACGTTCAGCGGCGTACAGGAGTACAGCGTATCGCCAATTTGCAGCGGGGTATTTTCATCGACGCCAATTCCGGCGCCGGTAAGCCGCCGGCCGGTATGGTACGTCCAGGCGACTTTCAGGTTTTTGACGTTTTGCGGCGTAATGTCCTCGTACGGCGCAAAACGGGTGCCGGAGGCATCGCGACCGAAGAACGCCCAGTTATCGCTTTTGGCAGCCAGGGTCGGCGTTTTGTCGTCGCTCGCTTTCACCACGCCGTTATGAATACCGCCGTGCGGGTAAAAGGCCGAGACCAGCGTCGCCAGCAGCACGAGGAAAATCGCCGAAGCGCTCCAGTTGGCGTAGCGTACCCGCGTACGCGGCATCGGCAGCGTCGCCGACAGCCACAGCGCCAGCATCAGCATCAGCGCAGGCACCACCAGTCGTGGGATCAGTCCCCAATAACTGAGCTGCACTTCATACAGCGCCCAGGCAAGGGTCAACAGAAAAGTCAGAATGGCAAAAGGCAGGACATATCGACTGCGGGCGAGATAGCCGACGGCGATAAGCAGATAAGCAATACCGGCGAGCAGATACCAGGCGCTGCCGCCCAGCGAGAGGAGTTTGCCCCCCCAGATGGTGAAAAAGAGCCCAATGCCAAAGCTCAGTAATACAAAGAGTAATCGGTAGACGGTGAAGAAAATTCCCCTTCCGCTACCTTGTCGTTCGTCCATATTTCATCCCATACGACGTCAGTCGAAAAAACCAAAACATCTTATATAAACAGCGCCTTATCAGACCGATAAGGACACAGACCGCATATCATGTTGGTTGGACGCTCTCAGGCAGAGCGAAGAACGTAAGGAATTATATGTATTTGTAAAAATAATGTAAAACTATCACGCATGAAATGTTTAAAATTTTTTAATTTATAAAACTAATTTATCAGATGAAGCGGTTGTAAGGCTGAACTCGCGGAGTTGAGGCGAGGAAAGATGAAGGGCAAAACGATTGTCGACCCGCAGCCCCCTGCGGGTCGACAATCTTCACTTTATGCTTATCCGGCGTTACGGCAGAGGCAGATGTCGCCTAGCGCGGCGGCAAGATCCAACTGCGCCAGCTCCTTCAGACCTTCACGCTTGATAAACTGGCTACGGTGCTTACTTTTAACCTCTTCCAGGCTTTTCTTAATCTCGGTTGGCGGTAATTTATACCAGCCGCGTCGATGCTTCTCGCCGCCGATTTCCAGCCAAAGCTCAGAATAACGGGTTTTTACTCTGTCGCTTTTAACATGAAAATCACTGTCGATAGCATAGATCTCCTTGATATTGAAAAAGGCTAAAAAACCGTACAGCAGAGTGATAATTAAGTTTTTAGGACGGGTGCCGTAAAGCTCTTTCGTCAGCGCCTTCACCTCTTCATTATCGATATCTTTCCCTCCCTGAATACCGCCAATCCAGGCGCGGCCATCGTCAGTGCAGGAAAAACAGATACTGTAGACGCGTTTATCGCCAAGGAACATTAACAACATGAGCTCCCCTTCCTCCTGAAAAGGCGATGCCAGGAGCTTCACATCAATACTGCTACCGTTTTTCAGCGGAATGGCGATAAGCGTACGGCCAAAGTTCGCCATATCATACAGCTGCGGCAAGGCCTCGGGACGAAAGCTTTTTTCTATAAAATTCAAAGAGCCATGAGCGATATCGAGTTTCGCTCTTTTTGACATCTTTTTATTTAAATAGGCTTTAAAGGGTTTATCTTCAAAGTTAACCAACCCCTCGGTGGCTCCCGTTAATTTCGCGCAAGCATAGCTGGCGCATAATGTCTGATATTCTTTGTATTTCCCTCCGGTTAAAGATATTTCTCTGCATTTACGCAGTACCTTTTTATAGCTGAGTTTAACCTGACAAATAAATTTATTATGTTTCCGCCATTCTTTGACGGCGGCTACTGCGGTTGTCGATACCATTGACCATAATCCATAGATACATCCATAAGCACGGCAATATTAGCATAATCTTTACAAGTCAATGGCCAGTGTGGCGCTCGTTGTCGATTTGTTTAACAAATAGCGTGATAAACATTCAACAATTTGATGGCTAAAAATGAAATATTCGCTCAACTATTGTTTGTCGCCGCCCACGCCTTTTCTCGTCTCGCCTTGCGCAATAAAACATCCGCGCTTACCGCTATGTGCTACCGGGGCTCAGGCCGGGTGCATCCGCCTGCCGTTTTGCCTATACTTGCACACGGTCAACACTGAACTTAAATGGGTAACGCATGGAAATTGCTCTCGATAACCTGGTTTTTAGCGGACTGGAAGAAGCGCAAGAGCGCAACGCTGAACGACTTGAAGATGCCGATAAAAAAGCGCAGGCCATTGTGGCCGATGATGACTGCGGCGACGCCTGTAAGATCTAACGACCAAACCGGCTACTCTGCCGGTTTTTTTATCCCGCCAGCGCAGCCCTCGCCATAAAGCCGTTTGCAACGCGCTTTTTAAAGAAAAATTTTCTCCCAAAGCGCTATTTTACAAATTGAACGTGCAACTTTTTTCTCTGCTGAGTGCGGTAATATTTTGATTATCGTTCCTGCGAGCCGCGCCGTTTTCTGGCCCGCAGGCGCAAATCAATGTCGAGGAGAAAGTCATCCCCTCGATGGCCATTTTTCTGCACCGCTCCAGAGGCTCAGTCATGTCACACCGGGAAAATCGTGCTAAATGGAACCTGTTTATTCAGGCATTAAAACAGGAAGTGAAACCCGCTTTAGGCTGTACCGAACCGGTATCTGTCGCCCTCGCCTGCGCCGTGGCGGCGCAGCAGCTCTCTGGCGCGATTGTGCGGTTCGAAGCTGCGGTCTCGCCGAATCTGATGAAAAATGGTATGGGCGTCACCATCCCGGGTACGGGGATGACCGGCTTGCCTATCGCCGCGGCTCTCGGCGCTATCGCCGGCGACCCGCAGGCGAATCTGGAAGTGCTTAACAAGGCCACCCGTCGGGAAATTGATGCCGCCAGGGCGCTACTTGAGGTTGGCGCCGTGCGCGTGGTGCTACAGGAACCCTGCGACGAGATTCTGTACGTTCGCGCCAAAGTCTACGCGGGCGACCAGCATGCGACGGTCACCATCACCGGCGACCACACCAACGTGGTGGCGGTTGAGAAAATGGGTGAGCCTCTGTTTGTTAAGGACGCAAGCGCGAACGCTGCTCCCGCCTGCGATCCGCTGGCGCAGGTCGCCCACAGTTCGCTGCGCGAGATCTATGATTTCGTTAGCGAAGCGCCTGCGCAGACGCTGGAATTTATGCTCGAGGCTGGCGCAATGAACAACGCCCTTTCAAAGAAAGGGCTGAGCAAAGAGTGGGGATTGCATATCGGCCCGACGCTAAAGCGCCAGGTCGACAAAGGACTGGTTTCCGATGATATGTTTAACGAGATCCTCTACCGCACCAGCGCCGCGTCGGATGCCCGCATGGGCGGTGCATCGCTGCCGGCGATGACCAACTCCGGCTCCGGCAACCAGGGCATCACCGCCACCATGCCGGTGGTCGTGGCCGCAGAGCGTCTTCACGCCAGCCAGCAGCAGCTGGCCCGCGCGCTGGCGCTATCACATCTGGTCGCTATTTATATTCACTGTAAACTTCCGCGGCTATCGGCCCTCTGCGCCACCACCACCGCCGGAATGGGTGCCGCGGCGGGGATTATCTGGCTGATGAACGGCAGCTTTGACACCATCGCCATGGCGGTTAATAACATGATTGGCGACGTCAGCGGCATCATATGCGATGGCGCTTCCGGTAGTTGCGCAATGAAAGTGTCCACCAGCATCTCTTCCGCCTGGAAAGCGGTTCTGCTGGCGCTGGATAATTCGGTTGTTTCCGGCAACGACGGTATCGTCGATCGCGATGTGGAAAACTCCATTCGTAATCTTTGCGCCATCGCCGGTCGGGCCATGCAGCATACCGACCGACAAATTATCGAAATCATGGCGCACAAGCGTTATTAGGTTTGACGCGGCGCTGGACGAATGGATGCCGGGCGTTGTCCGGCGGTAAAGCGTCTACTGCCCCTCCGCCGCAGCATGTAAAAAAACCACGCCGGCATGCACGCGCGGGCGTGGTTCGATTTTTGGTTAACGTCGTTGTTCAGACGCGAGGATAGTAAGCAAAGAGCGCCGGCGCGCCGCCGGTATGGACAAACATCACCGGCCCGCTGCCGGTGAAACGCGTCGTTTTCACGCCATCGTTCAGGCCCGCCATCGCCTTGCCGGTATAGACCGGATCAAGCACGATCCCCTCCAGCTGCGCCAGCAACGCCACCGCCTCCATCCCTGCGGTATTCGGCATGCGTCTCCGCGCTGTCGGAGGACACCACCACGGACTGCACACATCTGCTCGCACTGATCCGCTATCTCCAGCGCGCACTCAACGTAGCCCAGCGACCCCAGCGCGTTTGAGCCGCCGACGGGAACAATATAGGGTTTCGCCCCTTCTGCCGAAAGCCGCTCGCTGAACTGCTGCAGCTGCGCATCCGAATCGTAAAGTTCTGCAACCCTTTCTGACTCGCAGCCCATCAGGCTAAACAGCAGATGGTTGCCGTTGCAGAGATAGTTAGGCTCCACGGTTTGAATGGGATTCTCCAGCAGCGCTGCGCACTTCAGACCCAAATGCGCGGCTACCGCCGGCGGTCACCAGCGTATCGCTGGCCTTTATTGATGGCATCTGCCGCCAGAAACTCTAACTTTCTGAGCTTATTACCGCCCATGCCAGGATGCGAAATATCGTCACGTTTTATAGAGATATCGCGCTGCAAATATTCCGACAGCCGCTGCAGATGCTGAACGGGAGTGACGCCACCAACCAGCGCGACGCGCGCTAAGCTGTTGAGATAATGTTTTACCGACATAGCCCTCTCCTTGATATAAAAACGGCGGCTAATAAGCCGCCGTTAAGCCGTCTTTCGCGTGAGTTATCCCTGCCAGGCGATAGCTTCAATTTCTACTTTAACGTCCTTTGGCAGCCGGGCGACCTCTACGCAAGAGCGCGCCGGGAAAGAAGCGTTACGCTGGGTGAAGAACGCCGCGTAGGCATCATTAATGGCAGCGAACTCGTTCAGATCCTTGACGAAGATAGTCATCTTACAAATATTGGCGACCGTCAGGCCGCCGGCCTCAATGATTGCCTGAATATTCTCGAGGCTCTGTCGGGTCTGGCCTTCGGCGCACTCGGGAATAGTGCCCGTTTGCGGATCGATGGGTAGCTGACCAGATGTAAAAATAAAATTTCCGCTGCGCACGCCCTGGATATAGGGGCCAATTGCCTGCGGCGCATTTTCTGTCGCGATAGCCTTAGTCATAGCAAATCCTTTGAGAATATTGAGTTAAAGAGTGAAGCCGACAATTAAATAAACAATGAGCGCCAGCCCGCCCGTCACCAGCGCATAAGGCAGCTGGGTGCGAATATGTTCAATATGGTCACAGTTGGTCGCCATCGATGCCACGATGGCATCACTGGAGATAGGCGAAGTCATATCACCAAAGATTGAGCCGGAAATCGCCGCGCCGATCATAAAGTGCGGATCGATGCCTAAGGACACGCCGAGCTGGACGCCAATTGGAATCATGATGGCGAAGGTTCCCCAGGAGGTACCGGTGGCCAGCGACATCACCGCGGCAATCAGGAAGATAAAGCCGATCGAAAAGCCGGATGGAATAACGCCGGAGGTTATCGAAGCAATATACTGTCCGGTATTCAGTTCCGCCGAAATATGCCCCATCAGGAAGGCCAGAATCATGATTGAGCTGATTTTCACCATACTGGCGTAGCCGATATACAGCTCTTTAAAAAAGTTTTCTACGTTCAGAATACCGCGCAGGCGAAACCAGATAAAAGAGACGACGGTGCCAAACATAACGCCGGAGTAGACCGACATGGAGCCGCTGCCTTTGGAGAATTGTCCCTCGCCGGTGATATATAGCACTACCGGCACCATAAGTACGGTGGAAAGGATTGGAATAAAGAAGTTGAGCAATGAGTTGCAGGCCGGATGGTCAATCACCGGGTCCGCTTCCTCTTCGCCATGCTCTTGTTCTATTTCCGTCTGGACCGTTTCAAACTTAACCTCCGCCTTTTTCATCGGCCCCCAGCTACAGCCGGAGAGGATATAAAAAAGCACTGAGGCTAATGAAAACCAGGCCATCGTATTCCAGACCATCGAGCTTGCCAGCACTTCAAATGGCTCGCCGGTCAGGTAGCCTTGCGCAATCTGGACGCCGATAACCCCCATCATCGCCGCTCCCCAGCCGTTGATCATCACCGACGAGCAAACGGACACGCAGGAAGTCTGGATAATATAGGACATCTTTTCCGGCGAGACTTTATAGCGCCGGGCAAGGTTTTTCGTTGATGCGCCGGCAATCAGCTGGTTTATCGAACTCTCGATAAAGATTAACGATGTCACCACCATCGCCAGTAGCTGGACCGACTTTTTATTGGTGACGAAATCATTTTTCTCCGAAAGAAACTGCACCAGCTTTCGCACGCCGCCGGTGACCACAATCAGCCGCATAATGCCGCCGATCATCACCATAAAAATAATCGTTCGCGCATTACCGGCGGAGGCAAAGGTTTCAATAATTCCGTTCAGCGTGCCGCCAACGCCCTGGATAATGCTGTGGTGAATCACCGCATAGCCGACAAAAATACCGGTAAGCAGAGAGAGGATCACCTGGCGGGTCAGAATCGCCAGAATAATGGTGACCAGCGGAGTAATTATCGTCCAGATGCCATAATCATGCATGATGGTTATCCTGTTTGAGGTCCATAGCGGCGAAGGCAATATCCAGGTCCTGGAGTAAGTTATCGATATGTTCAATGCCGACGGAGAAGCGCAGAGTCGTGTCATAAACGCCGATCGCTTCCCGCTCCTCTTTTGACATCGAACCGTGGGACATTGAGGCCGAATGGTTAATCATGCTCTCTACCCCGCCCAGCGATTCCGCCAGCACAAAATAGTGCAGACCGCCGATAAAGCGTTTCAGGCTCTGCATGTCTCCCTTCAGGGTCGCGGTCACTACCGCGCCGCCCGAACGCATTTGCTTCTTGCATAGCTGATGCTGAGGGTGCGACGGCAGCCCCGGATAATAGACGCTGGCAATCGCCGGATGGTTTTCCAGATATTCCGCCACGCGCAGGGCATTACTGCACTGACGCTCCATGCGCAAATCCAGCGTTTTCATACCGCGCAGGGCAAGGTAGGCATCAAAGGGCGAGGCAATAGAGCCGATCGTTGTTTTAATAAAATCGAGCCTCGAGGCGAGCGCTTCATTATTGGTAATAACCGCGCCGCCTATTAAATCAGAATGTCCGCCAACATATTTACTGGTGGAGAGCATGACCATGTCCGCCCCCATTTCAAGCGGTTTATGGTTCCAGGCGCTGGCAAAGGTATTATCAACGCAGGTGGTAATGGCGTGTTCTTTAGCAATACGACACACTTTCGCGATATCGACCAGTTCAAGTAATGGATTGGTCGGCGTTTCAATCCAGATTAAGGCGGTGTTTCCCTGAATATTCGCCATCAGGCTCTGCTCATCGTTCAGATCGATATAGGAAATTGTGGCGCCGGTGGTGTGCGTTTTTAATTTCTCAAACAGCCGCCAGGTTCCGCCGTAGACGCCCTTCATCGCAATAATGTGTGCGTCTTTGGGCAATAGTTCCATCACGATATTGGTGGCCGCCATTCCCGATGCGGTAGCGGTGGCATATATCCCCCCCTCCAGCTCGGCAAGTGCGGATTCATAAGCTTTACGCGTTGGATTGGAAACCCGGGAATAACAAAAATCGCCGCCTTCATAAAGGTTAGGCTGGATAAAAGAGCTGGCTGTGACAATCGGGGTAAATATAGCGTTGGTTACCGGATCGGATTGGCTTCCAGCATGAACGGCCAGGGTAGCAATATCTTTAGTTCTGGTTTTCATAGGATATACTCAAACTATTATTAGTCATAAAATATCGTGATTTTTTATTTACGTGGTCAGCGAAGTTGGCACGTAAGACTTCCGCCAAAACTCCGTTTAATAGCCAAAAAAATAAACGGTCATATAATCATCAACATCGTGATTTGCGTTCTTCGACCACCATTAAAATGTATATTAGGCGCGGAAGAAAATCTTACCTATTTTCCCTCTAATCCGCGAATAATGGAGAAAATTGTTCTCTGCGCGAAAAAATCATCTACCATTAACTTATTGATAAATAATACATTGATTTTAAATGGTGATGTTAATCACAAAAATATGGGGGAAAACTTACTCTTTAACCGCCTGCGGCCACGAAACGATTTTTCTCATACTGGTGCCAGCGATAGGGTTCCTGAGTTCCCTCATTTACGCGCTATGCAGAATGAGTTAGAGCTATTTGCGGCGCAATGCTGTATGGTCGTAAGCCCTTAACTCAGGAAATATCATATGTCAGAACGCAAAGACGCTAAAACTCGCCGTAATTATCTCGTAAAATGTTCCTGCCCTAACTGCTCTCAGGACTCAGAACACAGCTTCAGCCGAGTACAAAAAGGTGCTCAACTCATCTGCCCCTACTGCCATAAATTTTTCCAGTCCTCTGCAAAAACCGCTGCTTAATTATCCCTTGTCAGAAGCCGATTATTGCGCATGATTGCACAATAATCAGCCAGCGCTGATGGCGTTTTTTTTGGCAAAGTAAAAGCCCGCAAGCGCGGGTTTTATTTCGATTTGCATAGACTTCCCACTCACTTACTGTATAGTCGTGCCGGTTTTCATATTTAAAAGGTATTTATTTGTTCCAAAAAATGACAGGTATTGTCAAAACATTTGATAATAAAACAGGCAAAGGCCTGATTATCCCCTCCGATGGTCGCAAAGACGTACAGGTTCATATTTCCGCACTATCGCCCGGCGAGCCAACCACAATCAGCCCCGGCATCCGCGTCGAATTTTGTCGAGTCAACGGACTGCGTGGCCCGACCGCCGCCAATGTTTATCTTTCTTAAAACACAGTATAAAACGTCAATAGCTGCTGAATAAGTCACCTCGCCGGTTAAAACATGGCCAGGAAATGCTTCACCGTGCGCGAACGCTCGTAGCGTCGCCAGGCGATAGCAATATCGGTTTTTAGCGGCGCGCCCGCCAAAGGGTGGTAGCTGACGCCAGGTAGCGTGATGCAGGTCATCGACTGCGGCACCAGCGCAAAGCCGAATCCGGCTTCCACCATGCTGAGCGACGACGATATTTGCGATGACTGATAGGCTCGCTGCACGTCAATACCGGCGCGCAGATAGCTGTTGAACACCAGCTCATACAGGCCAGGGGCCACTTCGCGCGGAAAAAGAATCGGCGCCACGTCGGTAAGCTGCTCGAGCGCGAGTTCGTCGCATGACGACAGCGGATGCGAACGCGCCAGCGCGATCACCATCGGCTCCTGATCGATAATCCGCAGATTGAAGGCTTTACTGCTTTCACAAGGCAGGCGTACAAAAGCAATATCCAGCTCCGCTTCGCCAAGCGCCCCCATCAGCGTCGCCATATTGCCCTCGATTTGATGCAGCGTTACCGCCGGGTAACGTTGTTGGAACTGCTGCAGCAGGCTAAAGATCTGCGGATGGAAGGCATCAGAACTGGTAATGCCCAGCGCCAGCCGACCGTTCAGTCCGCGGGCGATCCCTTTCGTCTTTTCGAGCGCCGCATCGCTCAGGGCGAGGATCTGGCAGGCATCCTCATAGAACGACTCCCCCGCTTCCGTTAGCTCAACGCCGCGCGTTAAACGGCGGAAAAGCGGTGTGCCAATTTCCCGTTCAAGCCGTTGAATTTGTTGGCTTAAAGGCGGCTGTGAGATACCAAGTTCTTTTGCCGCTTTAGTGAAATGTCGCGCCTCGGCGACGGCGACAAAGTAGCGCAGATAACGAAGTTCCATATCGAAAACGTCTCAAACAAGCATAGATTCTATATTGGAACTGTGAGCTGAATCGCGTCAACATTTATTTAACCTTTCTGATATTCGTTGAACGAGGAAGCGGGTAATGAACCATTCTGCTGAATGCTCTTGTGAAGAGAGCCTGTGTGAAACTCTACGAGGGTTTTCCGCGCAACATCCCGATAGCGTCATCTACCAGACCTCTCTGATGAGCGCGCTGTTGAGCGGCGTTTATGAAGGCAATACCACCATCGCTGATTTACTCACCCACGGCGATTTTGGCCTGGGGACCTTTAATGAACTGGACGGCGAACTGATCGCGTTTAGCAGCGAGGTATACCAGCTGCGCGCCGACGGCAGCGCCCGTAAAGCCCGAATGGAACAGCGCACGCCGTTTGCGGTGATGACCTGGTTTCAGCCGCAGTATCGTAAAACGTTCGATAAACCGGTGAGTCGCCAGCAGCTGCACGACATTATCGACCAGCAAATACCCTCCGATAATCTCTTCTGCGCCCTGCGCATTAACGGTCATTTTCGTCATGCGCATACCCGCACCGTACCGCGCCAGACCCCGCCCTACCGGGCGATGACCGACGTGCTCGACGACCAGCCGGTGTTCCGCTTCAACCAGCGCGAAGGGGTACTGGTCGGCTTCCGTACCCCGCAGCATATGCAGGGCATTAACGTTGCCGGCTACCACGAACATTTCATCACCGATGACCGTCAGGGCGGCGGTCACCTGCTCGATTATCAGCTCGACCACGGCGTGCTGACCTTTGGCGAAATCCACAAATTGATGATTGACCTTCCTGCCGATAGCGCCTTCCTGCAGGCGGATCTGCACCCGGACAATCTAGATGCCGCCATTCGCTCAGTCGAAAACTAAGGAGATTCTCGTGGATAATCAACATCAACCTCGCCAGTGGGCGCATGGCGCCGACCTGATCGTCAGCCAGCTGGAGGCCCAGGGCGTTCGCCAGGTCTTCGGCATTCCGGGGGCAAAAATCGATAAGGTATTTGATTCGCTACTGGACTCCTCAATTCGCATTATCCCGGTACGCCACGAGGCCAACGCCGCCTTTATGGCCGCTGCGGTTGGCCGCATCACAGGGAAAGCGGGCGTCGCGCTGGTCACTTCCGGCCCCGGCTGCTCCAATCTGATTACCGGTATGGCCACCGCTAACAGCGAAGGCGATCCGGTGGTGGCGCTGGGCGGTGCGGTAAAACGCGCCGACAAGGCCAAACAAGTGCACCAGAGTATGGATACGGTGGCGATGTTCAGCCCGGTAACCAAATACTCGGTGGAAGTCACCGCATCCGATGCGCTGGCGGAGGTCGTGTCTAACGCATTTCGCGCCGCCGAGCAGGGACGGCCGGGAAGCGCCTTCGTCAGTCTGCCGCAGGACGTCGTCGATGAGCCAGTCCACGCCAGGGTGCTGCCCGCCAGCGAAGCCCCGCAGACCGGCGCGGCCCCGGACGACGCCATTGAGCGAGTGGCGAAGATGATTGCCGGGGCAAAAAATCCGGTATTCCTGCTCGGTCTGATGGCCAGCCAGACGGAAAACAGCGCGGCGCTCCGCGAATTGCTGAAAAAAAGCCATATCCCGGTCACCAGTACCTATCAGGCCGCCGGCGCGGTAAATCAGGACCACTTTACGCGCTTTGCCGGACGGGTTGGGCTGTTCAATAACCAGGCCGGGGATCGGCTATTGCATCTCGCCGACCTGGTCATCTGCATTGGCTATAGCCCGGTGGAGTATGAACCGGCGATGTGGAATAACGGTAACGCCGCGCTGGTGCATATCGACGTACTGCCCGCTTATGAAGAGCGCAACTATACCCCGGATATCGAGTTGGTCGGCGATATCGCTGCCACGCTGCACAAACTCTCCGGGCGTATTGACCACCAGCTGGTTCTGTCGCCGCAGGCCGCGGAGATTCTTGTTGACCGCCAGCACCAGCGGGAACTGCTCGATCGCCGCGGCGCGCAGCTAAACCAGTTTGCGCTTCATCCGCTGCGCATCGTTCGCGCCATGCAGGATATCGTCAACAGCGACGTAACGCTGACCGTCGATATGGGGAGCTTTCATATCTGGATCGCCCGCTATCTCTACAGCTTCCGCGCTCGTCAGGTCATGATTTCCAACGGTCAACAGACCATGGGGGTGGCGCTGCCGTGGGCGATTGGCGCCTGGCTGGTGAACCCGCAGCGCAAAGTGGTTTCGGTTTCCGGCGACGGCGGTTTCCTGCAATCCAGTATGGAGCTGGAGACCGCCGTAAGGCTAAAAGCTAACGTCCTGCATATCATCTGGGTCGATAACGGCTACAACATGGTGGCAATTCAGGAAGAGAAAAAATATCAGCGGCTATCCGGCGTTGAGTTCGGACCGGTGGATTTTAAAGCCTATGCCGAAGCCTTCGGCGCCAGAGGGTTCGCGGTCGAGAGCGCCGCCGCCCTTGAGCCGACGCTGCGGGCGGCGATGGACGTCGATGGCCCCGCCGTGGTCGCCATCCCCGTCGATTACAGCGACAACCCGCTGCTGATGGGCCAGCTTCATCTCAGTCAACTACTTTGAGTCACTACAGAAGGAATCCAGCAATGAAAAAAGTCGCACTCGTGACCGGCGCAGGCCAGGGTATCGGTAAAGCTATCGCCCTTCGCCTGGTTCAAGATGGCTTTGCCGTGGCCATCGCCGATTATAACGATGCCACCGCACAGGCGGTTGCTGACGAAATTAACCAGCACGGCGGCCAGGCGCTGGCGGTGAAGGTCGATGTCTCGAAACGCGATCAGGTTTTTGCCGCCGTTGAGCAGGCGCGTAAGGGCCTTGGCGGTTTTGACGTGATCGTTAACAACGCCGGGGTCGCGCCCTCTACGCCTATCGAAGAGATTCGCGAGGACGTCATCGATAAAGTCTACAATATCAACGTTAAGGGCGTTATCTGGGGCATTCAGGCCGCGGTAGATGCGTTTAAAAAAGAGGGCCACGGCGGCAAGATCATCAACGCCTGCTCCCAGGCGGGCCACGTGGGTAACCCGGAACTGGCGGTCTACAGTTCAAGCAAGTTTGCCGTGCGCGGCCTGACGCAAACCGCCGCCCGCGATCTGGCGCATCTGGGAATTACCGTTAACGGCTACTGCCCGGGGATCGTCAAAACCCCCATGTGGGCGGAAATTGACCGTCAGGTTTCCGAAGCGGCGGGCAAACCGCTGGGCTACGGAACCCAGGAATTTGCGAAACGCATTACCCTCGGTCGTCTTTCCGAACCGGAAGACGTCGCGGCCTGCGTCTCTTATCTGGCCGGTCCGGACTCCAACTACATGACCGGTCAGTCGCTGCTGATCGATGGCGGTATGGTATTCAGTTAATAATAAATAAGCTCTGACATGGTTTGCCCCGGCCTCAGCGCCGGGGATTTTTTTCAGCCTTTCGGGAAGATCCACAGATCGTTGACGGGCAAGGTAAGATGGCAACGTTCGGCATCGCGCAGTGCGCTACCGTAGGCGCGAATAGCGAAATCATCGCCTTCGGTGCGAAACAGATACTCCCAGCGGTCGCCGAGATACATACTGGTCAGCAGCGCTAATTCCAGCATGTTCTCTTCAGGCGAGGAGGCTATGCGCAGGCGTTCAACACGAATGACCGCCGTTGCTTCCGCCCCCACGCTGACCCCTTCCCCGGCCATTCCCCACAGTGCCCAGCTGGCGCCCTCAATGCGCGCCCGACCGTTATCCAGATCGGTGACGGTGCCGTGCAGCCGATTATTGCTGCCCATAAACTCGGCGGCAAACAGCGTTCTCGGGCTGCCGTACATCTCCTGCGGCGTTCCCTGCTGCTCAATGACGCCGTTATTGAGCAGCAAAATGCGATCGGAAATCGCCATCGCCTCATTCTGATCGTGGGTCACCATCAGCGCCGACAGACCCAGCTTGACGATCAGCTCGCGCAAAAAGACCCGCGCCTCTTCCCGCAGCTTAGCGTCGAGGTTCGACAGGGGTTCATCCAGCAGAATGACCGGCGGGTTATATACCAGCGCCCGGCCGATGGCCACGCGCTGCTGCTGTCCTCCGGAGAGCTGATGCGGATGGCGATTGCCAAGATGCCCCAGGCCCAGCTGATCGAGCACGCTCTGCACCCGCTGTTTGATCTCCGCGGCAGCGACCTTACGTAGCCTGAGGGGGTAAGCCACGTTCTCAAATACCGTTTTATGCGGCCACAGGGCGTAGGACTGGAACACCAGACCCAGGTTACGCTCCTCCGCCGGAATTTCACTACGCGGGTTGCCGTCATAAACGCGGGTTTTACCGATAGCGATCGTGCCGCTGGTGGGCTTCTCCAGCCCGGCGACCGCCCGCAGCAGCGTGGTTTTTCCGCTCCCCGATGGGCCGAGCAGCGAGACGACCTCCCCCCGCCTCAGCTCCATAGATACGCCCTTCAGTACCGGGTTATCGCCGTAGGTCAGATGCAGGTTTTCTACCGATAATTCAATCATGTAATTTCACTCCAAAGCGCAGGGCGATGCCCAGACCCACGACCACCAGCAGGATATTAATAAACGAGAGCGCGGCGACGATATCGATAGCCCCTGCCGCCCACAGCGACACCAGCATCGAACCGATAGTTTCCGTTCCCGGAGAGAGCAGATAAACCCCGGTCGAATATTCGCGCTCGAAGATAAGAAACATCAGTAGCCAGGAGCCAATCAGGCCATAGCGCGACAGCGGCACCGTGACGTGGCGGGTGATCTGCCCGCGCGATGCGCCGGTACTGCGCGCCGCCTCCTCCAGCTCAGGCGCCACCTGCAGCAGCGTCGAGGAGATGAGCCGCAGGCCGTAGGCCATCCAGACCACGGTATAGGCCAGCCAGACGCTAAAAATGGTATTACGCAGCGCGCGCAGCTGAACAATCAGATGGTCGCGCAGCCACTCAGCCACCGGCAGCGCCGAGAGCCAGCCGTTTTTCAGCGACTGATCCAGCCACATCGGCAGAAACAGAAACACCCACAAAAACGCCAGCCCGGCCAGCAGCCCCGGCACCGCACGCGGCACCAGCACGCTGTAGTCGAGAAAGCGCGTGACGTTATCCGGTTTGCGGTGCATCGCGATGCCTACGAACAGATAGCAGACCACCGCCAGCGCGCCGCCGATGACCCCAATCGCCATAGAGTTAACGATGGCGCGCAGCAAATTCGGCTGCTGCCAGATGTTGCGGAACGTCGCCAGCGAGAGTTCATCCCACAGCGGAACGCCAACCCCCCAGTTCGAAATAAAGGCCCGCAGCGCAACGCCGATCAGCGGTACGCCGATGGTAACCGTCAACCAGACCACCACGACGATACCGGCGACCCAGCGCCATTTCCCCAGCGGCAGCGCCCGGGCCTGCGATGCTTTCCCCTTCATGGTGACAAAGCGGTTGGCGGTACGCATCAGGCGGCGCTGGAGCATCACCAGCGGAATGGTGATGCAGATCAGCACCACCGCCACCGCTGCCATCAGATGATAGGAAGGCGTGCCGAGCTTGTTGGTCAGTTTATAAAGATAGGTGGCCAGCACCATATTGCCTTCCGGGTCCCCCAGCACCAGCATCAGGCCGAAGACTTCCAGGCCGAGAAAAAACAGCAGTACGCAGGCATAGAGTATGGACGGCCGTACCATCGGCAGGCTCACCGAGGTCATGACCTGCAGCGGCGATGCGCCAACCGTTCGCGCCGCTTCTTCCACATCCGAACCGACGCTGCGCAGCGCGGAAGAGATATAGAGATAGGCGTGTGGAACGTGCGTCAATCCGGCGATCGCCACGATGCTGAACATCGAATAGATATTCCAGGGCACAAAACCGATCAGCTGCTCGGCCCACTGCGAAAAGAAGCCTACCGGTCCCGCCGCCACCACGTAACCAAAGGCCAGCACCATCGGCGATACGAAAATCGGCACCAGAATCAGCGGCTCAATAATCCGTCTGCCGGGTAAATCGGTGCGCACCATTAAAAAGGCGAGGATCCCGCCGAGAGGAATGGCGATCGCCACCAGGCCGAAGGCGAGAATAAAGCCGGATTTTAGCGCCAGATAAAAATCCGGATCGGTAAAGATAAATTCGAAGGCCTCAAGGCTAAATGCCTTCGAGCGGGCAAAAAAGGGTGCCGAGAGAAAGCTCTACACCACGATAAATAGCAGCGGGACATAAATGGCCAGCGCCGTTATCAGGACAACAATTCCGCGCGGCAACCCCTGCCACTTTCGGCGTAAGATATTCATAAGCGATCCCTTTAAACCTGGCGGGTATCATGTGGGCTGCGCATCCTGAAAAGATGCGCAGCGCCGGAGGGTTATTTCGCCGCGGCGGTGCGCCACTGTTTGATAAATTCCAGGCGTTGTTTCGGCTCAAGATACGCCAGCAGCGTTTCATCGACCGGAATGGGCTTCAACGCGCTGCCGAGCATTTTGGTCATACCGTCGATATCATTTTTACCTTCGATATCATTGCGCAGGGAGGGAATATCGGCCTGGTTCGCCAGGATGCTTTGCCCCTTTTCCGAGAGCACGTAATCAAACCACAGCTTCGCCGCATTCAGATGCTCGGCTTCTGCGGTAATAAACGAGACCCGCGAGAGCACCAGCACATAATCTTTCGGGTACGAGATACCCAGCGAAGGGTCGTTTTTCGCCCGCGCCTCCGCGTATGAACCGAGGATGTTGTAGCCAATCAGGTTTTCCCCGGAGGAGACGCGCTCCATCATCGTCCCGGTGGACGATTGCACGGTCAGCCCGCCTTTCGCCATTCCCGCCAGGTCGTCAAAGTAGTGAGCATCGGCTTTACTGTCCTGAACCGCCAGCATAAAACCCAGGCCCGATTTTTCAATATCGTAGGTAGTGACCTTGCCCTTGAACTTATCAGCCTGACTGGCGATCAGCTTCGCCAGCGCGGTGTGCGAATCAGGAACATCCCCTTGCGGGATCAGGCGCTTATTATAGATAAAGACCACCGGTTCATAGGTGGTGCCGTAGGCTTTTTGCTGCCAGACCGCCCATTTCGGCAGCTTATCTTGTTCCGGGGAGGCATACTGCTCCGCATAATCGGTGGCAAGCTTCAGCGCCGTATCCATAGAAGAACTCCAGACCACATCGCCGCTTCCGCCGCCCGCTGCCTGCTCGCTGATATAACGGTTGTACAATTCGGTACTGTTCATATCGTTATATTCAACTTTAATGCCGGGATATTGCGCTTCAAAACCTTTAATTAACGGACCTGCGGCCTTAGTATCCGTGGTTGAGTAAATCACCACCTTGCCTTCTTTAATCCCCGCATCCACGACCTTTTGATAATCCGCCGGATAGCCCTGAGGGAGCGCAGCAAAGGCCTGACCGGAGAATATGGCCGTCAGTGAAATCACTAAGCCACTAATTTTCATATACATAAAATCAACCTTTAAGCATCATTTATTAAATGTAAATTTAACATATAGCGTGACGTAAGAACCTTGCAACGCCTGGGAATGTTTTTTTACGGCTTTTGTGACGCTGACGTAATTTAAATGATGATGATTGAGATTTGGCAAAAGCCTAAAACGTTGAGGTGATGAAATATTAAGAAAAGATTAAGTTTTCCTGTTTTTAAACCTGCCGAATAAGGCATTTTTAAATAAACGAATAAAACTTGTTGGCGCAGGGCGCGGTAAATCGCTGACTTCCATATCATGAATGGCAGCGGCTAATAGCCGACGCTACGGAGTCAGTATGTATAAGCGAAAACTCCCGGGTCGCGGCTGACGCCTTGTCCGGGCTACGGGACCGCTGACGGTGTGAATCCGTAGCCTGGCTAAGCGCAGCGCGGGCCGGGTGAACGCTAAGCCGGTGCATTTGGCTTCACACCTGTCCCGGAGGCGGTGCTGACGCACCTGTCCGGGCTACCGGCCCGAGAACCTGTAGCCCAGCTAAGCGCAGCACGAGCTGGGGAATTTACCGTTGCGCCAGCTGGCGCAAAACCGTTCGTAGTTCATCGGGCTTACGCATCCCCTGATGCCAGTCCAGCACTCTACCGTCGCCATCAATTAATATTGATGTTGGCGTACCGATAACCTGATAACGCTCCTGAGTTATTTTCAGCCGATCGCGCAGCACCGGATAGCTAATCCCATGCTTCGCCAGCAGCGGCGCGATATCCACGGTATCCGGATCGGTATTCACCCCCACCACCACCAGCTTATCCGGCCAGCGCTGGCTGAGCGCCTGTAAGGTATCCATCTCTGCCAGACAGCCGCCGCAGCCTGCGGACCAGAAATTAAGATAGACCGCCTTCCCTCGCCAACGATCGAGGCTGACCGGCGACTCCTGGAGATCGAATGCCGCCAGCGCAGGTGCCGTTTCGCCGCGAGCCAGCTTCTCTTCTTTGCAGCCGCTAAGCAGCGCCAGCGTCAGAAACAGCATCACTTCAGGCATGCGCATGATGATTCACCTCCTCGCCGAGATACTTTCCGTGCTGCAAACGCACGATGCGGTCAGCGAATTGACCCAGCGCCGGGTTGTGGGTCACCATCACAATGGTTCGCCCCTGGCGGTGTAAATCGGTCAGCAGATCCAGCACCCGCTGCTCGTTCTCTTCGTCAAGGTTACCGGTCGGCTCATCGGCAAAAATAACTGGCGGCTCGTTAACCAGCGCCCGGGCAATGCAGACGCGCTGCTGTTCCCCGCCCGACAGCTGGCTCGGTAAATGGGTCACGCGATGCTCAAGTCCCACCTGAGCCAGCACCGCTCTGGCGGCGCTCTCATCCACCACGCTGTGGTAATGCTGCGCCAGCATGATGTTTTCCAGCGCCGTCAGAAACGGGATGAGATGGAACTGCTGGAAGACGAGGCCAATTTTCTGCGCGCGAAAGCGACGGCGCCCCTCTTCATCCAACGCCGCGGCGTCGGTGCCATCCAGGATCACCTGTCCTTCACTGGCGGTATCCAGACAGGTAAGAATGTTCATCAGGGTCGTTTTGCCGGAACCGGAGGCGCCCATGATGGCAACAAACTCGCCGCGTGCGATGCGCAAATTAATATCCTCCAGCGCCGTAACTTCCCCGAACCGCTTATATAAATGACGCGTTTCAATCGCCATTTGACGCAAAGACGTGACGGTCATGGCGTTACTCTCCTTTCAGCACTTTCGCCGGTTCGACGCTCACCGCGCGCCGCACCGGAACAATGGCCGCCAGCAGGGCGACCAGTAAAGACAGAATCAGGGTCAGCGGCAGCACCGGCAGACGCAGCGAGATGCTGGCGTTAAACACCGTTAATCCCAGCAGCTGCGCCAGCAGATAGCCCACCACCCAGCCGCAGACTACCGCCGCGAGGGTAATAATGCTGGTCTCCAGCAGCATCTGGCGGGTAATATCGCCGTTGCTGGCGCCCAGCGCTTTTTGCAGCGCAAACTCTTTCGCCCGCTCACCGACAATCGCCATCAGGGTGGTGTTAACGCACAGGGACGACAGCGCGAGGATCACCATCGACACCAGCCCCATCAGCCCCTTAATTTTATCCAGCACCTGCCCCTCGGAAGCCGACACTTTGCGCACCGGACGAATCTCAAGGTTCGGGTACTGATGCTGCAGCTGGCTGGCATAGCGCTCCACCTGGCCCAGGTCATTGCTGACGCTAAGCAGCCCGTGACTGATCGCGCCGGGCTTTTGCAGCCAGGACTGCGCCACATCGAGGCTGACGATCAGCATATTGTCGGTCGCGTCCCCCGCCTCTACGATGCCTTTAATCAGCAGCGTCTTACGCCGGCTATGGTCTACCAGCGTCACGCTATCGCCAACATTCAGTGCCAGGCGCTGCGCCAGTTTGACGCCAATCATCGCGTTGCGATCGTCAAAGCTGACGCCGATCCAGCTGCCGTTGACCTGCCAGTAAGGCACCAGCTTTTGCAGCGACTCAAACCACACCCCGACCATCACTACTTTCTCCAGCTCAGTACGCGCCGTACCGTACAGCCACGGACTGGCGCCGTGAATCAGGCCCGCCGGCGCGCCATCAAGAATGGCCTGAAGCTCCGGCTGCGGCATGCTGGCGCCGTGGCCCGGACCAATATAAAAATTGGCGCCGAAGGTGCGCAGCTCTTCGCTCATTTTGCTATTGATATCGAACCACACGGCGGAGAGTGCGGTCACGATGGTCGCCCCTACCGCCAGCGCGGCAAACACCACGCTGACCCGCTGCATTCTCAGCCGCAGCGCTCGCCACACCAGCAGCCACAGCATGTCGCGCTTAGCGGCCATATAGCACCTCCACAGGGTAAAGACGAGCGATCCGGCGGGCCGGGAACCAGGTACCGATTAAAGCAATCAGCACCGCTATCACCAGCACGCAGGGCACCACCACCCAGGCAAAATTCAGCGGCGTAGCAAACAGCATCAGGCCAATAGCCTTTGCCAGCCCCCAACCGGCGATACAGCCCAATGCGCCGCCGACCAGGCCGCCCAGCGCCGCTTCAAGGTAAAACAGCAGCAATATTTGCCACTGGCGGGCGCCCAGCGCTTTCATGAGACCAATCTCTTTGGCGCGCTCCATAATCGTACTGGTCATCAACGAGGCGATGCCCATCGCCGCCGCAGCCAGCGCGGCCAGAGTCACCACCCCCATCAGCAGCTGAATTTTGTCGATAACCACACCTTCCGAAGCAGCAACCTGCCAGACCGGACGCACCTCGGCGCCGGAAATGGCCTCTTCCAGCTGGTGGGCGATGGACGATACGTAGGCGGTGCAGTACCAGAGATCGTACTCTTCGGCATTCAGCGCCTCGAGATCCTCACGGGCACGGCGCGACAGCTCGTTCTCCGGTACCGTCAGCGCCGAGACGCGGATCGCCTGCACTTTTCCCGGTAGACCGAGCAGCTGCTGCACGACGCTAAGCGGCATCACCAGTTGGTTATCCTCATCGCCGCCGCTGGACAAAATACCGCTCACCTGGACGTTCAGCACCCTATCCGCAACGTTGAGGACCAGGCGATCGCCGGGCTGCCAGCCGTAGTTTCGCGCCAGCGCGTGACCGACCAGCGTTTGCGGCGTCTCGCCGACCGGCTCCTGCGGCCATGCGCCGGTCACCTGCCAGAAGGGGCTGACCGTCCGCTGTCCGGTCTCGTACCCCTCTTCATCCGGGATACTGACCGGCTGGCTAAAAAAAGTGCCCAGCACGCGAATATCCTGTCCTGCCACGTTTACCTCGCCGCCGAGCATCGGGGCAAAGCCAACGATGTTATTGCGCCAGAAAATATCTTTGATGTTCGGCAGCTCGGATTCATCAAGAAAGTCGTCGCTGGCCAGCGGGTTGCTTTGCTCGCTGAACAGAGCGGGCAGCGCCGCCTGCCCGGCGGGCTCAATTAAAATATTGGCGCCGTAGGATTTCAGCTCGCGGGACATTTTGTCGCCGATATCGATAGAGACCGCCAGCAGCGCCGAGATCAGACTGGTCGCCAGAAACACGGTCAATACCGCCAGCGCTTTGCGCCGCAGGTTGCGCCCCCACGACTGGTAGATCATTCGCCACAGCATGGTTACTCCTCCTTCACCGCGTCGGGCACAAACTGCTCTGGCGCATTGCGGAAACGGTCATAGTTGGCTTCAGAGGAGAAGAACCAGGTTTTACCGCCATAGCTGTATTTGTAGTCGGCGCGGGTGTTGGTCAGGGTGGAGCCATCCACCGGGTCGGTGACGTTAATCGTCAGGACGGTAGAGAAATAGTTACCTCCGCCGGCCAGCGCCGCGCCGGGTATCGTCAGCTGTTTGTCATCGTTGCGCCAGCCGTCGATCGGTACCGGGTTACAGCCGCCGGGCTTGCCAATCGAGGGGATAAAAATGTGCACACCGCAGGCGACACAAATCACCTGATTGCCTTCCATAACGTAGCCCTGATCGCCGCACAGCAGGCAGGCGTCAAACACCACGCCAAAGCGCAGCTTATCGGGATAGCGGTTAATGATAAAAAAGCGAATCGCTTTGCCGTCGTCCGCCACCCAGACGAAGCGATGCAGTTTGCCATCTCGAACCTGCTCGACCGGAATATGCACCTGGCCGTCGGCGGCCAGCGTAACCGCCTGCGCCTCGGACAAGCGCGGCGGCTGCGAAGCCACCAGATTCCACCATAGCTGGCCGCCGATAATCGCCAGCGCGCAGCAAACGGTGGTCAACCACAAACGGCTGGCTTTACGGCGTTCGGCCAGCGCAAGGCGGCGGAAGATGGGGCCCTCCGCGGCTTTAACCGCCCGATAATAGCCGCGTAGCGCCGGGATCCAGCACAGACACAGCAGCAGCAGTATCGCGGCGGCGGCCCAGTTATACATCGCCGCGTTGTTGGTCACCCTGGCGACAAAGCTCAGCAGCGGTTTCAGCAGCGGTAGCACCTGTAGCTTCATCAACAGCAGCAGCAGGTTACCGCCGAGCGGTAGCCACAGCAGGACCAACAGCAGCAGGGCCAGCGGCCAGTAGAAGCCGCGCATTCTGCGCAGCAGCATGGCGCAGAGCGCGCAGGCAAGGCACAGCAGCGCGAACGCCGCAGCCAGCGCGGTGATATTCAGCAGCAGATCGGTGTTCAGAACGTGCGTGGAGGTCAATCCGCCCAGGTTCGGGTCCAGCGCCCAGTGCCGGGCTGCGCCGAAAGTGAGGAGCCATTGCCACAGATAGCGAACGCGCGGCGAAGACCAGCTGAAGCTCAGTAAAAACAGCAGCGATACGAGGATTTCAGCGCCGACCAGCAGAAGCTCCAGCGTCTGGCTCGGGCGAATATACAGCCCGGCCAGTAGTCCGCAGCCCAGCGCAGTAAGCAGCGTCCAGACCAGCGGACGCAGGACGGGAGGCGCGCCGCGCCCCCAGAGTACGGCGGAAAGCAGCGCAATGCAGAAAAAGGCCTGTAGCGTCGTGACGAAAAAATAGCTCATGACTTTAACTCAGTACGGCGGATGAATAACACGCCGCAGGATGACCGCCCGGCCATCCTGCGTGAAAACACTCGCATCTGAGGATGCTGAGACTGATGACAACCCTGCTTTAACGATGGCGTCGCATTTCTGGCGGCTAACGCCTCACTCTGCTTACAAAAAAGTAATATCAGCAAGTTATGCGTTACCACAGGATCGCGGATGCGAAACGGAGATTTGCAGCAGAGCGCGCTTTGTCAACAATCTGAGCCTCCGGAGACGCTTAGTTCAGACCGACATATTTAAACTCATAGCTCACATCAAACGGCTTCCACCAGCGGCCGACGCCGGTTTCGCTATCGGTATGGCGGTGCATCCCGGCTTTCGACGGCGGGTCAATGTGGTAGGTGACTTTATAGTTACCCACGCCCATCATTTTGATGTTCGCGCCGTAGTGCGGGCCGTCGCTCGCCACCATCGGCATAAAGGTGCCTTCCTGTTTTTCGCCGGTATCGCTATTGACCAGGGTGTAGGAGATCGTCAGATAAGGGATCCATTCACCTGCGCCAAAACCATTTTTACCGCCTTCTACCGCGTGAATATCCGCTTCCAGATGGATATCCGACTTCGCTGCCGGCAGCCCCATACCGCGCGGCTCCATATCAATAGGCTGCAGGTAAACCGCGGCGATCTCCATTTCATTCATGGTGACCGGCTCGCCGGCCGGATACTCTTTAAAGGCCAGCGCCGCGGGCGCGGTGAAGATACTGGCCAGGGTGGCGCTGATCATCAGGGTCTTCTTCATGGTCATCTGACTCATCCTCTCGTCTTAAAATGGTTAGCAATGCGTTTTTATGGTTTCAGCGGGTGCCTGACGACGGCGCATGATCCATAGCGCCGCCAGCGCCGCGAGCAGCAATATGCCCTGCGGCAATAGCGTTTCCACATAGGGGTAAATTCCCAGCCAGCTGATTTCCGGTATTCCGGCGATCAGCGTTGGCTGAAATAGTTTGCCCTCCACCAGTTCCAGTACCCCTTTTCCAGCGAAGACAAACGCCATCAGGTACATAAAACCGCCGGTGAACAGGAAGAAGGGTTTGAGCGGTAGCCGGACCACCGAGTAGCGCATGACGAGCCAGGCGATCAGCAGAACGACACAGCCGATAACAAACCCGGCGCCGATGGCAAGATGGCCCGGCAGCCCCTGGGCATCGCCAATCAGGGCGTAATAAAACAGCACCGTTTCGGCCCCCTCGCGGTAGACCGCAAGGAAGCTGGTTAACCACAGTCCCACCAGCGAACCGCGCGACAGCGAATGGGAGAGTTTGCCCTCAAGCCAGGCCTTCCAGTGGCGGGCTTCAACTTTGGACAGTAGCCAGTAGCTCATAAGGAACAGCATCACTACCGCAATCAGCATAGTGATCCCCTCCAGCAGCTCGCGGCTGGCGCCGGATTGAGTAAACAGCAGCTGGAAGATAAACGCCGTCGCCACGCTGGCGACCAGCGCCACCATCACCGACTGGCGGATCAGCGGTAGTTTGTCGTGATGGTTGTTTTTAACCAGATACGCGACGATAGCCGCCACAATCAGCAGCGCTTCCAGCCCTTCGCGCACGATGATCATCATGCTATAGAGCAGCAGGCTCCACTGGGTCTCTTCGCCTTCGCCAAGCATGGTGACCGCTTTTTGCAGATCCGCCTCAAGGGCGGCGGCTTCCGCGGCCAGCCTCTCCTGCGGCTGTCCGGCCTTCATCAGGCTGACCATACGGGTAAAATGGGCCTCCAGAGAAGTTTTAAAGGCCGCATCGCGAGAACCGATTTTGTTCTCCATCCCGGTGGCTTCAAAGCGGTCGAAATAGGTGTCCTGTACGTCGAGGATCGCCTCCTGCCCCTCCCCATTTTGATAGCGCGTTAGCGCGGCGTTGATGCTCTGGTTAATTCCCTGGGCGACGCTTGCCCAGTCCGCGCGGGCGGTCGTTTCATCAGCCAGCGCGGCGTTATCGGCGCCAGAGGGAGCGCCCATCGGCCGATCGTCGCGGGTGGTTGGCAGACCCGGCAGAATATCTTCCAGATCCTGTAATAGCGTGGTGACCTGATACGACACCTCGTTCAGGCGGTCAGGCTGGGCGGTCAGAGTCAGCAGCGCGCTAAACTGTTGGTTAATGGCGGCCGCTTCCTTCGCCGAGCGATTTTGCCGCACCGAGGTTTCCATCCCGGAGTTTTTAAATCCCTGATACTGCGCCAGCTGCACCTGCTGGCTGGCCTGCGCGTAGTTGCCGGCCTGATACTCCGTTACCGCCTGCGCCAGCCTGTCGTCAAGGGTGCGGAAGCTCTCCTGCCAGTGCTGCGCAATGTCATCGCGCGTAAGCGCGGTATGCTGCTCTTCCGCCACCAGCCGATGCCCGCCGTCCAGCACCGGCTCAACTTCACGCAGCGCCTGCTTCAGCCCGTCGATACGTGCCTGCACCTCGCCGATCGGTTTGCCCTCACCGATCATGCGACGGATCTCACCGAAAGTGCTCTCCATCTCGTAGCTCTTACGCGCCGAGATATTGATCCGAATTGGCCCTTCAAGGTTTTCAAACACTTCAAAGTAGGCCATTTGCACTTCGCGCCGCGCGTCGGTATTTTTTTGCTGCTGATAAAGTTCTGACGTTTTATCAAGACGTTGCTCGATATCTTCGATATAAGGCGCATACTGGGTCTGCGCCATCGCGCACGCGCTGCCAAACAACAGGCTCAACAGCATCAGCAGCAGGAAGGAACGAGGGCCGGTCATGACAAATCCCTTGTGAGTTAATGATAATGATTATCGTTGTCATTTTTACTCGCAATGTACATGACCTGGATCATGAAAATGTCAACCTGTGACAATTTATGTAAAATGTTGCAAAGAAATAATTATTAATAACTATCCGTTATTAGCGCGTGAGCGACGCCTGGCTTGCGCGAAATAGCTGTCGTGAGCGCATAAAAAAACCGGCGCGATCTTCGCGCCGGTTATGAGGCATATTTTGGCTTGTTCGATATTAACGGCGTAATATCTCAGGGTTATGCTGTAGCTGCCGGAGAAAATTGCCGTAGCCCTGCTCACCCACCCAATAATTAATACTCTTCTCGACGCCGACGGAGGTTAACGTCGCGCCGCTGATACCATCCACGGTGTAATCATCGTGCTGGCCAGGAGTATTTTGTACGACCTTCAGCGCCGGCTGGCCGTTATTATCGCGTATTTTTTTGCCCGGCCATTGGCGACGCCATTCGGGATCTGTCACGCGCGCGCCCAGCAGCGGCGTCTCATTTTGCTGATAATACAGCAGGTCTTTTACCGTGCGACCATCGGTAGCCAGCGCGATCAGGCCATACATCATCGATTTTGCCCCTTTACCGTAAAAGGGCAGTATAACCTGCTGAATTTCATTATCATTATTGCGAATAAGATAAACCACTGCCCGCGGGCAGCGCTGGCGAATAGGCGTCGGGTTCTGCGCTACTGCCGGTTCACCGCAGCCTTTTTGCCCAGCGGTATCCTCTCCCGGCGCAACAAACTGGCCGCTATCCAGATTAACCTGACGGACGATCACCCGTTTTGCATAGAGCGATTTCAGCGCCTGCGGATCGCGAGGTTCGTTGGCGGTTAAACCCGCCACCTGCAGCACCGCATTTTCTGTCGCCGCATTTTCCGGTACGGCATAATTGTCTTTGGACAGTAAAAACCAGGCGACAACAATTGCAAAAATAAGAATACAAAACACTATCAAAATTAAAACAATAATTTTACTTTTACGCATGCGCTTCATTTTCCCATCGGTTGGCATCCTTAATACAGAGTGCAATCATTTGCCTCTGGCTGTCCAGAGCTGATGATAATTATTATCGTTATCATTAATTCTACGGAGCGCCAAAGCCGGCGGGATAAATATCCCCGACTGCAGAGAAAAATATCTCCCCCCTATTTTTTATTTCTCCCCTGTTCTCTGGAGATGATCGCCCAGCGTAACGACAGCCGCGCGCAAACCTTGATCTTCGCCGTTGCTCAGCGCAGCATGGAACGGCAAACACACTAAAACAATAATCCGCAACCCACTCACAGGAGAGAATCAGTGCAAACAGGACATCGCTTCCAGGCCACGGATCTGCATCATTTTGTTAAAACCCTTTTCGCCCATATGGGAAGCTCCCCCACCGAAGCGTCGCTTATCGCCGACCATCTGGTTGCCGCCAACCTGGCCGGACATGACTCCCACGGCGTAGGCATGATCCCGAGCTACGTACGATCCCACGCGCAGGGCTATCTGCAGCTCAACCGCCACGCCAGCGTGATGAAGGACGCGGGTGCGGTTGTCACGCTGGACGGCAACGGCGGCTTCGGCCAGGTCGTGGCCCATGAAGCCATGCAGATCGGTATTGAGAAGGCGAAACAGCACGGTATGGCCGCCGTGGCGCTGCGCAATGCGCATCATATTGGCCGCATCGGCTACTGGGCGGAACAGTGCGCCGCCGCCGGAATGATCTCTATCCATTTCGTAAACGTGGTTGGCAACGTGATGGTCGCCCCGTTCCGCGGCAAAGATAGCCGCTTCGGCACGAACCCGCTGTGCGTGGTTTTTCCGCGCGCCGGCCATCCGCCGCTGCTGCTGGATTACGCCACCAGCGCCATCGCTTTTGGTAAAACCCGCGTTGCCTGGCATAAAGGCGTGCCGGTCCCCGCAGGGTCGCTGATCGACGCTCGCGGCGTCCCCACGACCGACCCGGCGGTGATGCAGACGTCGCCGCTGGGGGCGCTGCTGACCTTTGCCGAACACAAAGGCTACGCGCTGGCGACGCTGTGCGAAATTATCGGCGGCGCGGTATCCGGCGGTAAAACTTCGCATCAGGAGACGCTGCAGGGCAGCGTGGACGCTATCTTCAACTGCATGACCACCATTATTCTCAGCCCGGAAGCGTTCGATGCGCCGGATATGCAGCGCGAGACCGAAGCGTTTATCGACTGGTGTAAACAGTCGCCGCACGAGCCTGACGCGCCGATTCTGGCCCCGGGCGAGTGGGAAGAGGCTAACCGCCAGCAGCGCCTGGCGGAGGGCATTCCGCTGGACGCCGGAAGCTGGCAGGCGATTTGCGCCGCCGCCGAAGAAGTCGGTTTACCCGCCGACACCCTCGCGCGGCTGCGGCAGAAGCTGGCCTGATTTTCCCGCCATGACGCCCGCCCGGGCGTCATGTCATCGTCATTAGTGTCGACATCACTGCCGCCATCTCTTTTCCGAACAAATATTATCTTTATATTCAATGAATTAATTTTTGGCACGCGCTGTGCATAACGCTTGCGTCATTTGCCGGTACGCTGGCTTATGGCGCCCTGACACCGGCGGGCCGGGCCCGGTCTGTCCGTTGTTGTTTATTCACTGTTAACAGGTCTGTTACTGATGAAAAAAATCACGAGCGTTTGCCCTTATTGCGGGGCCGGTTGCAAACTTAAGCTGGTCGTCGAAAACAATAAAATTATCCGAGCCGAAGCCGCTGATGGCGTCACCAACCAAAATCAGCTGTGCCTTAAAGGCTATTACGGCTGGGATTTTCTCAACGATACCCAGCTGCTGACGCCGCGTCTGCAGCAGCCGATGATTCGCTATCAAAAAGGCGGCAAATTCACCCCGGTAAGCTGGGATGAAGCTATCCGCTATACGGCGAAAAAACTGCGTGAAATAAAGGAGAAGCATGGCCCGCGCGCCATTATGACGACCGGTTCATCCCGCGGTACCGGCAATGAAACCAACTATGTGATGCAGAAGTTCGCCCGCGGCGTGCTCCACACCAATAACGTCGACTGCTGCGCCCGCGTCTGCCACGGCCCGTCGGTAGCCGGACTTCAGCTGGCGCTGGGTAACGGCGCGATGAGCAACTCGATCAGCGATATCGAAAACTCAAAATGCCTGCTGGTCTTCGGCTATAACTGCGCCGACTCCCACCCTATCGTCGCCCGCCGGGTGATTAAAGCCCGGGAAAACGGCGCGAAAATCATCGTCTGCGACCCGCGCCGTATCGAAACCGCCCGCATCGCCGATCGCCATCTGCAGCTCAACAACGGCAGCAACATGGCGCTGGTCAACGCCTTCGCCCACGTCCTGCTGGAAGAGGATCTCTATAACCACGATTACGTCGACCGTTTTACCGAGGGGCTCGACGCCTATCGCGAAACGGTAAAAGACTATTCACCTGAAGCCGTTGAGGAGATAGTCGGCGTGCCGGCCGCTGAAATTCGCCAGGCGATGCGCATGTTTGCCGCCGCCCCCTCCGCGACCATTATGTGGGGCATGGGCGTCACCCAGTTCGGCCAGGCGGTGGACGTCGTCAGAGGGCTGGCCAGCCTCGCGCTGTTAACCGGTAACCTCGGACGCGCCAACGTCGGCGTAGGCCCGGTGCGCGGGCAAAACAACGTTCAGGGCGCCTGCGATATGGGCGTATTGCCAAATATGTTCCCCGGATACCAGGACGTCACCGACGCCAGCGTTCGCGATAAGTTTGCTAAAGCATGGGGCGTTAACCCGGCGGTCATGGACGACCAGGTCGGCACCCGAATCACCGAAGTGCCGCACAAAGCGCTGGCCGGCGAAATCAAAGCCTACTACATCATGGGGGAAGATCCGCTGCAAACGGAAGCCGATTTGGGCCTGGTGCGCAAAGGGATTGAGGCGCTCGATTTCGTGGTGGTGCAGGATATCTTTATGACCAAAACCGCAGAGATCGCCGATGTGCTGCTGCCCGCCACCTCCTGGGGCGAACACGGCGGCGTCTTCACCTGCGCCGATCGCGGTTTCCAGCGCTTCGAGCAGGCGGTTATCGCCACCGGCAACGTTAAGCGCGACTGGGAAATCATTTGCCTGCTGGCCAGCGAAATGGGCTACCCGATGCATTACGACAATAACCAGCAAATCTGGGACGAAATGCGCGAGCTTTGCCCCCTGTTCTACGGCGTCACTTATGAAAAAATGGGCGATATGAACCACGTTCAGTGGCCGTGTCCGACGCTGGATCACCCCGGGACGCCGTGGCTGTATAAAGATAATCTCTTCGACACGCCGACCGGCAAAGGCCAGCTGTTTGCCGCCCCGTGGCGAGCGCCGGCCGAAACCCCGGATGAAGCCTACCCGCTGGTGCTCTGTACCGTGCGCGAAGTGGGCCACTACTCGTGCCGTTCGATGACCGGTAACTGCGCGGCCCTGCAGTCGCTTGCCGATGAGCCGGGCCGGGTGCAAATCAATCGCGCCGACGCGCAGCGCCTCGGCATCGCCGATCAGCAGCTGGTGTGGGTGAGCTCGCGACGCGGTAAGGTGATTACCCGCGCCGACATTAGCGATCGCATTAACCAGGGCGCGGTGTATATGACCTACCAGTGGTGGGTGGGTGCCTGTAACGAGCTGACGCAGGATAATCTCGATCCGATCTCGAAAACGCCGGAAACCAAATATTGTGCGGTGAAGGTAGAGGCTATTGCGGATCAGCGCTGGGCCGAGCAGTATGCATGGAACAGCTACAGCGAGATGAAAGCCCGCCTGAAAGCGGCCGTGAACGTGTAAAACACCGGAGGGAGAGACGCGCTTCTCCCTCCATATCAAGTTTTGATCCCGGGGGCGGCGCGCAACGCGCCTTGCCCGGGCTACGGGTTCAGTGCCGTCTGCGGGCCGGTAGCTCGCACAGATGCGCAGCATCGCCTCCGGGATCGGTCTCTTACGCCAGCAGCGTCTCCACCAGCGTCGTCCACAGCGCCACGCCGTGCGGAATCAGTTCATCGTTAAAATCATAGCCGGCATTATGCAGCGGCTTTGACGCCGTCTCGCCATCGGTGCCGATCCAGAAATAAGCACCCGGGCAGGCCTCCAGCATGCAGGCAAAATCTTCCGATGCCATGGACGGATTACCGTTCCAGATCACCGCCGACTCGCCCAGAAGCGCACTCGCCACCTCACGAACTTTCTGCGCTTCAGCAGGATGGTTGGTGGTCACCGGATAGCCGGGATACCAGGCGATTTTGCCTTCCACGTCTGATACCTGCGGCTGGGCGGCGACATAGCTCTCGATCAGCCCCCTGACCCGCTCGCGCACCTGGTTGTTCAGGCAGCGAAAGGTGCCGCGCAGCACGACTTTATCCGGCAGCACGTTAATCGCCTCCCCGCCGGAAATCTGGGTAATGCTTACCACCGTGGATTCCTGCGGCGACAGGCGGCGCGACGGAATGGTTTGCAGCGCCATAATCAGCTGCGCCGCGGCGACAATCGGGTCCGCCCCGCGCTCCGGCATCGCCGCATGGCAGCTCTTGCCGGTCAGGGTGATTTCAAACGCATCGAGAGAGGCCATCATCGCTCCGCTGCCGATCGCCACCTGGCCCAGCGGCATACCCGGCCAGTTGTGCAGCGCGTAAATGGCATCCATCGGGAAGCGCGCAAACAGCCCCTCTTCCACCATTTTACGCGCGCCGCCCAGGTTCTCTTCAGCAGGCTGAAAAACAAAGTGCACGGTGCCGCGAAAGCGGCGGGTTTGTGCCAGATGCGCCGCCGTCGCCAGCAGCATCGCGCTATGGCCGTCGTGGCCGCAGGCGTGCATCACGCCAGGGTTTCGCGATTTATAGCCGACGTCGCTCAGCTCGGTTATCGGCAGCGCATCCATATCGGCCCGCAGGCCAATTACCGGACCGGGGCCGTTCTCCAGCGTCGCGACCACGCCCGTACCCGCCAGCCCGCGATGCACCTGAAGGCCAAATGAAGCGAGCAGTTCAGCCACCCGGCGCGACGTTTCCTGTTCCTGATACCCCAGCTCAGGGCAAGCATGAAAATCACGTCGCCAGCGAATGGCCTCGGCGATCAGTGAAGGGGACACAGCCATGACATACTCCTTTCCTGCACAGCTTCAGCGCTGAACGAGTGTTTTATGCGATTTTTTAGGGCTACGGGTAACCCGCTAGCCTATTGGTTATATCCTTTCGCCCGCTCGCTGACAACTTCCGCCAAACCCAGCGCCAACGCGCCCCTGCGCGGCATCCGGCCTGCACTGCGTTTTTTTGTAGTCATATCAACGGTGACATAAGGCGTGCGATTAATTATTATGCAGCTATACTGGCGTTTTGCCGAATAATTCACTCTACAGACCTCCTTAACCGAAAATAAAATGTTCAACCCAGAGCAGAATCGTCTTGCCCCCACGCTGGCGATGATCATGGCGGCTTCATTAGTGGGGTTTATCACCGGATACACGGTGCCCTTAATCAGTCTGGAGCTGGCGCAGCAGCAGATTGATACCGTTTACGTCGGCCTGCTGGCCGCGCTTCCGCCAGCGGGGATGATGATCTCCTCCTTCCTCTCACCCGCGCTGTGCCGGCGTTTCGAGATGGGGCTTCTGCTCTCCGTCAGCCTGGTGGCGCTGGCGGCGGCAACGATCGCCTCCTGCCTGTCGTTTGATATGCTTCATCTCCTGCTGCCGCGTCTGGTGACCGGCCTGGCGTCAGGGGTAATTATCGTCATTGGCGAAAGCTGGATCACCGGCGGCGCGGCGGGGAAAAATCGGGCCACCCTGACCGGCATTTATGCCTCCGCCTTTACCGGCTGTCAGCTGGCGGGGCCGCTGCTGATCTCCGCCGGAGAGGCCTGGCAATCCTGGACGCTGCTGCTGGTCGGCGTGGTGACCCTCGCCTGCCTGCTGATGCTGCGCCACCTGCCAACCGGCAGCCGCGAACGGCTGGCGGAACGGGCCAGCTGGCGCAGCCTCGGCGCTTTTTTACCGGTGCTGGCTTCCGGCGTTTTCTGCTTTGCCTTTTTTGATGCCAGCATACTGGCGCTGCTGCCGCTTTACGGTATGGATAAAGGGCTGAATGAAGTGACGGCGGTATTGCTGGTTACGGTAGTACTTACCGGCGATGCCGTATTTCAGGCGCCGCTGGGCTGGATTGCCGACCGCTTCGGCATCCGCCGCGTACATCTGACCTGCGCAATGGTCTTCTGCTTCGCCCTGCTGGCCCTGCCGTTCCTGCTGGCATCGTACATCCAGCTGATTGTCGGCTGCCTGATTCTCGGCGCCGCGGCGGGGGCACTCTATACCCTATCGCTGGTCCGCGCCGGGAAAACCTTCTCCGGGCAGAAGCTGATTATGATCAACGCCCTGCTGGGCTTCTTTTGGTCTGCGGGCAGCGTGGCCGGCCCGGTGGTCAGCGGCTTGTTGATTAGCGTCTCGGGCTATGACGGCCTGCTTATCACGCTGTTTGTCAGCGGCGCGCTGTTCCTGCTGATTCAGTGCCTGGGCAAAAACGAAAAAGCGCTACTGGCGGACGAACGTGAGCGCGAAGAAGAGAGGGATGATATTCGCGAGGCGGCGCAGTAACGCTTAAGGGCAGTCACGGTTTGACAGAACGAAAGCGCCCTCATCGCCCGCGCAAGGTCTTCTCCCCGGCAGCGCCGTCGCGCGCCGGGGCCGGGAGTCGTTACAGCACTTTACTCAAAAACGCGGCAGTGCGCGGGTTAGTCGGCGCGCCAAAGATCTGCGCCGGTTTACCCTCTTCCTGAATGATGCCCTGGTCGATAAAGATAACCCGGTCGGCCACTTCACGGGCAAAGCCCATCTCGTGGGTTACGATCACCATGGTCATCCCTTCGCTGGCGAGATTTTTCATCACCTCCAGCACGTCGCCCACCAGCTCAGGATCGAGCGCCGAAGTGGGCTCATCAAACAGCATAATCGATGGCTTCATCGCCAGCGCGCGCGCGATGGCCACGCGCTGCTGCTGGCCGCCGGAAAGGCTGGAGGGCCAGGCGTCGCGCTTATCGCTCAGTCCGACTTTCGCCAACAGCTCTTCCGCCAGATGCGTTGCCTCCGCACGCGCCATGCCGCGCAGGCTCATCGGGGCCATAATCAGGTTTTCCAGCACCGTTTTGTGCGGGAACAGATTGAAGCGCTGAAAAACCATACCAACGCTTTCCCGCATCTTATTCAGGTCGGTCGCGCGATCGTGAGCGGCATAGCCGTTCACCTCGACTTCGCCTTCGCTAACGGTTTCCAGCGCGTTCATGCAGCGCAGGAAGGTGCTTTTCCCGGAACCGGACGGCCCAATGATACAGACCACTTCCTGTGGCTTAATATCGCAGCTGATGCCGCGCAGAACGTGGCTGTCGCCGAAGCGCTTGTGCAGATTGTTAATGTGAATCACTTTTGCCAAACCTCTTTTCCAGACGGTTAACCAGCTGCGCCAGCAGGAAAGTAATAACCCAGTACACCAGAGAGATGGTCAGGTAGGGTTCCCAGTAGGTGGCGTAAGCGCCGGAAACGGTGCGCGCGGCGTAGGCCAGGTCCGCCAGACCAATAGCCGACGCCAGCGAGGAGTCCTTGACGATGGCGATGGCGTTGTTGCCCAGCGGCGGGAGTATGCGGCGAAACGCCTGCGGCAGAATCACCTGACGCATGGTTTTCCACCACGGCATTCCCAGCGCGCGGGAAGCTTCCATTTGCCCCTTATCGATCGACTGGATCCCGGCGCGGAAGATCTCCGACACGTAAGCCCCGGCGTTCAGCGTAATCGCCACGATACAGGAGAGAAACGCGCCATAGTTTGAGCGCAGCTCGCGGGCAAAATCGGCGCTCATCATGCCGCTGGTCACCAGCAAACCGTCGCGGGGATTGATAAACAGCGGCACCAGCGCAAAGTGCACCACCATAATTTGCACGAACAGCGGCGTGCCGCGAAACGCGCTGACGTAAAAGCGCACCGGAAACTGCACCAGGTAACGCAGAACGTACTTCCATACCCCATGTTCGGCTTTCGCCATGCGCCCCAGCCCGAGAGTCAGCCCCCACAGGGTGCCGAGGATCACGCAAATAATGGTACATTTAATGGTCATCAGGGCACCGTCCATAAACAGCGGACCGTACTCCTCAATGATCTCCCAACGGAATCCCGTCATAGCCCTTCCCTAAAAAATACGGCTATCGCCAGTGTCGATAGCCGTGATGAAAACAAAAATCGAATTATTGCTGCGCTGGCAGTGTCGGAACGTTCTCGTCGAACCAGGTTTTATAGATTTTGGCGTAAGTGCCGTCAGCGACGATCTTCTGTAAACCGGCGTTTATTTTCGCCTGCAGCTCGCTGTTGCCTTTGGCCACCGCGATGCCGAAATACTGGCGCTCAAATTTGGCATCCGGCACCAGCTTGAACTGCTTCTCGGGGTGCTGCTTAATGTAATATTTCACCACGCCGACGTCGCCGACCGCGGCGCTTACGCCGTCTTCAAACAGCTCCTGCAGCATCAGCGGGGTATTATCAAAACGCTTGATTGACGTGCTGTTCTTACCCAGCACCTCGGAAACCACAATATCGCCGGTGCTGGAGTTCACCACGCCGACTTTCTCATTTTTCAGCGCCTCAAGGGAGGTGACTTTCGAATCCGCCGGCACGACGATGGACTGCTCAGCCGGGAAATAAGGGGCGGAGAAATCCACCATTTGCTTACGCTTATCGGTGATGGTGATCCCGGAAATAATAATGTCGCGATCGCCGGTACTGAGGGTGGCGAAGATCCCTTCCCACGGCGTATTGACCAGTTTGATATCAAAGCCTTCCGCTTTGGCGATCGCTTTAATAACATCGATATCAAAACCTTCCAGCTGTTTTTGGCTGTTCTCAAATTCAAACGGGCGATAGGTGCCGCCGGAGCCCACCACATACGTTTGCTGAGCCGCCTGAGCGGTGCCGATCATTGCTGCCACCAGGCAACATGCTTTCATCCAGTTCTTAACCATGACAACTCCGTTTTATGCATTAATTTTGCATAAAAATACACACAGTCAGCATAGCATGCAACCGGAAACCTTCCCGACGGTAAATTATCTGTCGTTTAGCTTCGTTTACCGCCGGATTTACCAATAGCCCGATGCAATTCATTGATCCGCTTCATCGATTTCACCGTTTTTTGCGGCGCGGTGGAGGCGACCGACAGCACAATCATCTCCAGGCATACCAGCACCGTACCGTGCAGCGGCACCCGACCGTTATCGCCGCCGCGCGGCACCTCAATCACCACCTGCGCCTCCTGGCTAAAGCGGGAATCCACCGCCTGGGTCAGCAAAATCGTCGGTATTCCCAGTCGCCGGGCCTCGCGCAGGGTCGTCATCCCCTCCCGGTGCGGCGACTTTTGCCCCATCATAATCAGCACGTCGCCGCGCTGCAGGCCGATCAGCTGCTCGGCGAGGCTAAACCCGGTGCGGTTCATCACGTACGAAGGCAGACCGATGCGGCTCAGCAGCCGGGCGGTATATTCCGCCAGAATGCCCGAGGCGCCGATCCCGAAAATCCCCACCTGGCGGGCGTCGGTGAGCAGCGCCACCGCCTGCGCCACCGCCGCACGGTTGGCGGGGCGCGACAGCACTTCGCAGGCCCGCTGATGCCCGTCCAGCACGAAATCGATGCTCGAATTGACGTCGCTGGACAAGGCGCTCACCGTGGAGATCATTTTTTCCGACGAGGTCGCCGACGGGCCGAACCAGCGCTCCATGGTCTGCTTCAGCTCCCGCAGGCCAGCGAAGCCGAGCGCCTGGATGGCGCGCACCACCGTGGCGTCCGAGGTATTCGTCGCGGCGGCGATTTCCATAGCCGTGCGCTCCAGCACCGCTTCCCGGTTTTCGTTGATATAGCTCACCACCGCCAGCAAACGCGGCGACAGTTGATGCGCGCGAGCGCGAAAACGCTCACCGAACAGGTCCACCCGTCCCTTCTCTCTTTTAACCACCGTTTTCATTGCAATCCCTCGGGCAAAGGACGACCGGCAATGTGCGACTGCACCTGGGCGACCATCAGCGACAGCGCGGCGTAGGAGTTAGAGATAACCTCCTCGCGCGGCAGCAGAATATAGCGCCCGGTGCGGCAGGCGCGCATAAAGTCGCACCAGCCGGGCATCACGCTCTCCATCGCCTGCAGCTCATCCTGCGGCCTGCCGCCGGTATCGGAACGCCAGGTGGCAAATACGAAATCGGCGTCCAGCGCCGGTAGCTGCTCGGCGCTGACGTCAATACGCTGGCCATCGGGGATGTTGTCGATCAGCGGCGGAAAGCGAAATCCGGCATCGCGCAGCACGCGGCCCAGCGTATGATAAGAGTGATGCACGGTAACCTTGCCGTTGTTGGCCTGAATCACCGAAACCACGATTTTTTGCGTGTCCACAATCGACTTCAGCTGGGCAATCTGCGCCTGATAGCGGCGTTCGAGAATCAATAACCGCGGCTGGGTGCCGGTGAGCTGCGCCAGCTTGCTATAGATGCGCGGCGCGCTGCCCTGCAGGTGGTCGATGCTGACCGTCGGCGCAATCTTCTCCAGCTGCTCCACCGAAACGTGGCGGCTGGGCTCGGTAATAATCAGGTCCGGTTTCGCCGCGGCTACCGCCTCGAGATCGATATCCGCCGTGCCGATAAACCGAATCGCGCTGTTATCAAAATCAACGCCGGTCAGCTGAGCGCTGGCGCGTAAAAAGTGGCTGCCGTCCGGACGCGTCCGGCCATGGCTGGCCACCGGCGGGACGCCAAGCTCAATCAGCGGGATGGTGATATCCAGATCGTGCATCGACACAATGCGCTGCGGATGTCGTGGAACGGTGACCGTGCGACCTAAGTCGTCGGTAAAGGTTTGCGTATCGGCGGCCGAGGCGACGCCCGCCAGCAGCACCAGCAGAGAAACGAACCAACGCATAGCGATCCTTTTTGATTTACAGGGCGTCACGACGACGCCAGAGCAGAACGATAAAAAACGGGCAACCGACCAGAGCGATGACGATCCCTGCGGGGATCTGCAGCGGCGCGAACGCCAGTCGGCCAATGGTATCGGTGACTAACACCAGCAGCGCGCCAATTAACGCGCTGCCGCAGAGCAGCGCCACCTGGCCGCCGCGCAGCAGAAAACGCGCCATATGCGGCGCCATCAGGCCAACAAAGCCAAGGCTACCGACGCAGGAGACGCTGGCGGAGGTGAGCAGCACCGGCGCGAAAAAGCGCAACAGGGTGAGCTGCTGCAGACGTACGCCGAGGCCGATGGCCGTGCGGTCGCCGAGCAGCGCCACATCGGCGGCCCTGGCGGTCAAAAAAAGGATCATCGCCCCGGGCAGCGCCCAGCAGAAGGCAACGACCAACAGCGGCCAGGTCGCCGCGTGCAAACTCCCCGCCAGCCAGATCATCGCCGTTTGTACATCGCGCACGTCGGCGGTGGTCATAAAAATACCGACCGCCGCCGCCAGCGTCCACGACACGCCGATGCCAATGAGAATAAAGCGCGGGCGCGAACAATCGCGGGCCAGCGCCAGAACCAGCAGCGCCACCAGCACGCCGCCGAGCATTCCCGCCAGCGGCCGCCAGACCAGGCCCACCGCCGGGAAGAACAGCACCAGCGCCAGGACGACAATGCTGGCCCCCTCCTTCACCCCGATAAGCCCGGGATCCGCCAGACCGTTGCGGGTAATGCTCTGCATCGCCGCGCCGGCCAGACCGAGCATCGCCCCGCACAGCAGCGCCATAAACAGCCTCGGCAGGCGGATATCAAACAGAATAAATCGCTGCTGTTCGCCCACGTTTCCCCCACCCAGCAGCGCATGGAACAGGGTACCGGAGGGCATCGGGAAACTGCCGCGGGTCAGGCCAAACAGCGCCAGCAGCAGGATGACGAGCAGCGCAACAGCGGCGATGTTTAATGCCGCGGGCCGCAGCAGAATGTGCCAGCGGCCGCAGGTCAGCGGCCGAAAGCCGGCGCGACGGACGGCATTTTTCATTTAAAAAACCTCGCGGCGATAACAATAAACACCGGCGCCCCCACCAGCGCGGTCATTGCGCCGGTCGCCAACTCCTGGGGGGCCGCCAGCGTGCGGGCGGCGATATCCGCCAGCAGCAGCACCAGGGCGCCAACCGGAGCGGCCAGCGGCAGCGCCAGGCGAATATCTTCGCTAATCAGCCGGCGCACCGCGTGGGGGACCACCAGCCCGACAAAGCCGATCGGCCCGGCCACCGCCACCGCGGAGCCGCACAAAAGCGCAATGGCGGCCAGCCCCAGCAGGCGGGTCTGAACGATTTTCACCCCCAACCCCAGCGCGACCTTATCGCCCAGCGCCAGCACGTTCAGACGCGGGGCAATGATCAGCGCGATCGTCAGCCCCGCCAGCGCCGGAAGTAGCGCAGCGCGCAGCGTTTGCCAGTTCAGCCCGGCAAGATCGCCCGCCAGCCAGGTACGCATCGCCAGTAGCGTTTGTTCATCGAGGATCAGAATCGCCGCCGTCACCGCCGAGGCAAAGGCCGACAGCGCCACCCCGCACAGGGTAATGCGCAGCGGCGTGACGCCACCGCGACCGGACGACGACAACAGCATCACGCCGCCAAACAGCAGCGCCGCGCCGCAGGCGGCGGTCAGCGGCCTGGCTAACGCGACGCCGCCGAGGCTGATCCCCAGCGCCGATGTCGCCACCACCGCCAGCGAAGCGCCGGCGTTAAGACCGAGAATATGCGGCTCACCCAGCGGATTGCGGATCACGGTTTGCAGCAGCAGGCCCGCCACGCCGAGCGCCGCGCCGGTGAGCAGCGCCGCCGCGAGACGTACCAGACGTAAATCAACGATAATTCGGTGGTCAAAATTGCGCGGATCGTAATGGAACAGCGCCTGCAACACCGTTTGCGGGGCAATCCAGCGCGCGCCGAGCCCGAGATGCACCAGCGAGCCGCCCAGCAGCAGCAGGCTCAGCAATACCAGCGCCAGCCGGGGCCGGGATTGTCGGCGCTGCAGCAGCAGCGCTGAGGCGCTCATAAAGCTTTCTCCTCACGAGCGCGGAACGGCATAAAAAAGGGCTTGCCGGTCTGCGGGTTGAGCGACATCTGAACGTCCACGTCAAAGACGTTTTTGATCAGCTCCGGCGTGCAGATTTCCTGTTCATTAATCACCCCGGCGATCTGCCCTTTTTTGAGAAATACCAGCAGGTCGGCATAGTTCACCGCAAAGTTCAGGTCGTGCAGGACGGTCACCACGGTGCGGCCGTGTTCGCGGGTTAAAGTTTGCAGCAGTTCGAGGATATCGACCTGATAGCGCAGATCGAGCCAGGTAGTGGGTTCATCCAGCAGAATCGTCGCCGTTTGCTGAGCGAGGGCCATTGCGATCCAGCAGCGCTGGCGCTGGCCGCCGGAGAGGCTATCCACCGGTAAATGAGCGAATTCTGCGGTGCCGGTGAGCCGTAGCGCCTCTTCCACCGCCCGTTCATCGGCTTGCGACCATTGCCGCATCAGCCCCTGCCACGGATAGCGCCCGCGCGAAACCAGTTCAAAAACCGTCAGCCCCTCCGGGGTCAGCGGCGATTGCGGCAGAATGCCCAGCCGACGGGAAACCTCCCGGGTCGGCATCTGGTGAATCACCTCGCCGTCCAGACGTACGCAGCCCCCCAGCGGCTTGAGCATCCGGGCGATAGTCGACAGCAGCGTCGATTTACCCGAACCGTTGGCGCCGGCCAGAACGGTCATTTTCCCGTGAGGAATGGTGAGATGAATATTGTCGATAATTAACGTCTGGCCATATCCGGCCGACAGGGAATCAAGGACGATTCCCTGCTCTGCAGGCAACACCCGCTGTGGCATAACTCGCTCCCGCGCCGCAACGGCGTGGCGTCGGGCCCGCGCGTTCCGCACTCAAACATAAATAAATCTCATTCTCTTTTGATCATGCGGTGGATGAATGTAGTAGTCAATACCCCATTACCGCGTCTGACTTCACGCTTTATCACCTCCGCGTCAATGACCAGGTAAAAAATTTATTATCAATAAAAACAAGAAAATAAACGCTTACCCTCTCGTCAGATCGCCGCTAAATGATTGATTATTCATTTCGCTGATTTTTTATCTTACATAACGTTTACTACTACATTTCTTCGTGTTTGAATGATTCTCAATTACATATCTGGCGCGCGGTACGGCGTAAAAAACAGCCAGGTTTATTTTCCAGGGCAATGATTTTATTGGCTTTACCTCACCGCAAAGGCGAGGTTCGTTCACGAGAAACAACAATGACTCCATTAAATGTCCCTTCTTCGGCATTAAAAGGGCGTGCGCTTTTTTCACTGATTTTTTTCACCTCACCGGGATTATTGGCAGCGGTTAATAGCGCCGATACAACAAAAAAAACCGCCGACGAGACCATGACGGTCGTGGCCAACGGCAGCAGGCAAAGCGCCACTAACGGTTATCAGCCGGTCAATACGTCAACCGCTACCCTGACCTCCATGCCGATGCTGGATATTCCTCAGGTCGTCAATACTGTCAGCGAACAGGTGCTGCAGGATCAGCACGCGACGAACCTCGATGAAGCGCTGTATAACGTCGCCAACGTGGTGCAAACCAATACCCTCGGCGGAACCCAGGACGCCTTTACCCGCCGCGGCTTCGGCGCTAACCGCGATGGTTCAATCATGACCAACGGCTTGCGCACCGTACTGCCGCGCAGTTTTACCGCCGCCACCGAACGAGTCGAAGTGCTTAAAGGCCCGGCCTCAACGCTGTACGGTATTCTCGACCCCGGCGGATTAATCAACGTGGTGACCAAACGCCCGGAGCGCACTTTTGGCGGCTCTGTTTCCGCCACCTCCACCAGCTTTGGCGGCGGTACCGGCCGATTTGACGTCACCGGCCCCATTAACGGGACGCCGCTGGCGTATCGGGTTATTGGCGAATATCAGCATGAAGATTACTGGCGTAATTTCGGTAAAGAGAAGAGCAGCTTTATTAACCCCTCTCTGACCTGGTTCGGCGAGCGGGCGACGGTGAACGTGTCATATTCGCACCGTAACTACAGTACTCCCTTCGATCGCGGCACCATCTTCGATCTGAACACCGGTCATGCGGTGAACGTCGATCGTAAAACCCGTTTTGATGAACCGTTTAATATTACCGACGGTTATTCCGATCTCGCGCAGCTGAATGCCGAATACCGTCTCAGCGACGCCTGGACCGCCCGCTTCGACTACAGCTACAGCCAGGATCATTACAACGACGATCAGGCCCGGGTAATGGCCTACGACTCGGCGACCGGCAACCTGACCCGCCGCGTCGATGCCACACACGGTTCAACCCAGAAAATGCACTCTTCGCGAGCGGATTTACAGGGTAACGTGGTTATTGGCGGCTTTTACAACGAGATCCTCACTGGTCTGGCCTATGAGAATTACGATCTGCTGCGCACCGATATGATCCGCTGTAAGAACGTCAAGGGTTTCAATATCTATAATCCGGTCTACGGTACTGTTGGCAAATGCTCCAGCGCTTCGGCATCCGACAGCGACCAGCGCATTCAGCAGGAGAGCTACGCGGGCTACGTTCAGGACGCGCTCTATCTTACCGATAAATGGATTGCCGTTGCCGGAGTGCGCTATCAGTATTACACCCAGTACGCCGGTAAGGGCCGCCCGTTTAACGTCAATACCGACAGCAGCGACCAAAAATGGACGCCGAAAGCGGGCCTGGTTTATAAGCTGACGCCGTCCGTTTCGTTGTTCGGTAACGTAGCGCAGTCGTTTATGCCGCAGTCCTCTATCGCCAGCTATATCGGCAACCTGCCGCCGGAAGAGTCCACGGCGTACGAGCTGGGCGCAAAGTTTGAGCTGTTCAACGGCGTCACCGCCAATATTGCGCTGTTTGATATTGATAAGCGCAACGTTCTCTACACGGAATCCGTGGGTGATGAAACCGTGGCGAAAACCGCCGGTAAGGTGCGCTCTCGCGGCGTCGAAGTTGACGTGGCCGGATCCTTGACCGATAACCTGAGCGTCATCGCCAGCTACGGCTATACCGATGCGAAGGTCACCGACGATCCGGATTACAAAGGCAAACCGCTGCCGAACGTGCCGAAACACACCGGTTCGCTGTTCCTGAGCTATGACATTCATAACGTCTACAACAGCAATACGCTGACGGTGGGCGGCGGCGGTCGCGCGGTGAGCAAACGTTCCGGGACCAACGGCGCGGATTATTATCTGCAGGGCTATGCGGTGGCGGATGTGTTTGCCGCCTATAAGATGAAGCTACAATATCCGGTCACCCTGCAGGTTAACGTGAAGAACCTGTTCGATAAGACCTATTACACCTCCTCCATCGGCACCAATAACCTCGGTAACCAGATCGGCGATCCGCGGGAAGTGCAGTTTACGGTGAAGATGGATTTTTAAGCCTCATCCCTGTCCCGGATCGCGGCGCGCGGCGCCTTATCCGGGCTACCACACCATAGCCCGGGCAAGGCGCGGCCCTGACGCGCCGCCCCCGGGAATCCCCGCCGAACGGTCAGAATGAGCACGCCCCCTGTAGCTCGGGCAAGGCGCGGCCCTGCCGCGCTGCCCCCGGGACTGCCCGCCGAACGGTCAGAATGAGCACGCCCCATGTAGCCAGAGTAAGGCGCGGCCCTGCCGCGCCGCCCCCGGGAATCCCCAGCCGAACGGTCAGAATGAGCACAATCCCTGTAGCCCGGGCAAGGCGCGGCACTACCGCGCCGCCCCCGTGAATCCCCGCCGAACGGTCAGAATGAGCACGCCCCCGGTTAGTGCGTTGCCTTACCAATCCTCTCCCTGGCCAAGAATACGCAGAATATCCTGACGATGCTGCAGCAGCAGCGGATTGTCGCGATGGCGAGGATACGCCAGCGGCAGCGCAAACTCGGCGATAATCCGCCCCGGCCGCGGCGACATGATTAACACCCGATCGCACAGTAGCAGCGCCTCTTCGATATCGTGAGTGACCAGCAGGCTGGTATAGCCCTGCTGCTGCCACAGGGCGATCAGCTCCCGCTGCATGCTGATGCGGGTAAGCGAATCCAGCTTGCCCAACGGTTCGTCGAGCAGCAGCAGACGCGGTTCATTCAGCAGCGCGCGCGCCAGCGCCGCACGCTGCGCCATCCCGCCGGAAAGCTGGCGCGGCAACGCCTCACTAAACGCCTGCAGACCCATTCGCGCAATCAGCGCGTCGGCCTTTGGCTCAAGCCCCTTTTTCCCCTGCGCCTGCGGCCCCAGCAGCACGTTTTGCCGCACCGTCAGCCACGGATAAAGGGTCGGGTCCTGAAACACCAGTATCCGCTCGGGCCCCGGCCCGCCCATCGCCGCCTCATCAATCTGAATTTGCCCGGCCTGCTGCGGCTCCAGGCCAGCCAGCAGCCGCAGCAGAGTGGATTTACCGCAGCCTGAAGGGCCGAGCAGCGCGACGCTTTCTCCGGGCCGCAGCTGCAGGCTGATATTCTCCAGCACCGGCACCGTCCGTTTGCCGAGGGTAAAAGCATGATGCAGATGGCTTATCGACACCGCCGCGCCGGTCGATGCCGCCTGAGAAGTGGCGTTCGCGGTTACCATTGCATCCCTCCCCGCTGCCAGCTCAGCAGCCGGTCGCGCACCATAAACAGCCCGCTAATCAGGCCGGAGCAAAGCAGCGCCATCACCAGCAGCGCCGCGTACATATTGGGATAGGCCGCCCAGCCCTGCGCCCACTGCAGATAAAAGCCGATCCCGGATTTCACGCCGACCATTTCGGCGACAATCAGCACCGAAAACGACGCGCCCAGCCCCATAAACAGGCCGACAAAAACGTTCGGCAAGGCGGCGGGGATCGCCACGCGCAGGATCAGGAAACGCTGGCTGGCGCCCAGGGTACGCGCCACGTCATACCACGCCTTATCGATGCCGATAACCCCGGACCAGGTCAGCACGGTCACCGGGAACCAGGTGCTGAGCGCGATCAGAAACACGCTGGCGCCAAAGCTGGAAGGGAAGATAAACAGGCACAGCGGCAGCAGCGCGGTGGACGGCACCGGCCCCAGCAGACGCAACACCGGATGCACCCAGTAGCCGATCCGCTGGGACCAGCCGATCGCCAGCCCGCTGATAAAACCGCAACTGGTGCCCAGCAGCACCCCGAGCCCGAGCAGCCCCAGCGAATGCATAAGGCTATCGAGCAGGCGCGGCCAGTCATCGTGCAGCACCTCAATCAGCGCCTGCGGCGGCGCGAAAAACGGCACCGGCAAAAATGCCGTCTTTGCCGTCAGCCCTTCCCACAGCGCAAAGAGCAGCGGCAGCAGCGCCAGCCACTTTCCGGCATGCTGCAGACGCGTCCCCCGCTGCCGCCAGTAGCGGTAGCTCAGCGCCAGCACCAGCAGCCCGCCGCCGAGGGTGAACTGCGCCAGCGCCCACCCTTCGCTAAACGGCCAGCGCCGCCCGGCATCGGGCCAGGCCAGCGTATACAAGCCGCCCAGCAGCCACAGCGCGGCGGCCAGCCAGCCTTCCGTCCACCGCGGCCTGCCGCTTGCCGGGCGCGCCAGCGCCCGTTCAGGCGAAAACGTTGACATAAATGCTCTCCGCAAACTGATGGGGATCGGTTCCCGGTTTAATGACCTGCACCCGCTGAAGATCCACCGCGTACTGGGTCAGCTCTTTAACAAACGCTTCGCCCACCGCGTGATGACCGTGCCCCTGGCCGTGGAGAATGCCGCTGACCTCCGCCTCATTGGTATTCAGCGCATGGGCGAGGAAGGATTGCGCCACGCTCTCCGGGTGCGCGGCGGCATAGCTGTGCGCCTCAAGAATCGCCTGGGTGAGCGCGGCAGCGGCCGGTTTATGATCGCGCGCCAGGCTACCGCTGACCCCCAGTACGCAGCAGCTCAGCCTGGCATAATCGCCGGTCATATTGCTGGCGATAAGCTGATATTTACCGGTTGCCAGCAGACGATAGCTAAAGGGTTCGCTGCCGCTGATGGCGGCGATTTCGCGTTTATCCAGCGCCACGCTGAGCAAATCCGCCGGATAGACTTTCCACTGCACATCGCTTATCGGATCGATACCGTGGCGCTTAAGCAAGATGGCGAAAAAGTTTTTATCCGGCCCGGCCATATCGGTGACGCCGATGGTTTGCCCCTTCAGGCTCTCCAGGCCGCCGAACGGCGAGTTTTTCGCCGTCAGCAGGTTCAGGCAGCCGCCGTGGGTTCCGGCGGTGAGCTTCACGTCGAAGCCCTGCTCCAGCGCCTTCAGCCAGCGCAGCGCCATCCCGACGCCAGCGTCGGCCTTGCCGGTGGCAATCGCCTCCAGCAGCACGTCCGTCGAGTTGCCGAAGTTAACGAACTCCACGTCGAGATTGTATTTACTGAAGATCTTCTGCTGCTCGGCGACGGCGACTGGCGCCAGGCACACCGCGCTTTTGTTAATCGCCAGCTTGATTTTGTACGGCTGCGCCAGGCGCAGGGCCAGGTGTTCCTCACCGCTCGCCATGGCCGCCATATCGTGAGCCCAAAGCGGCAGGGATGCGCCGGCCAGCGCAAGGCTGCCGGTCAAGCGTAAGAAACGACGGCGGGAAAAAGCAGAGGTTATCATGGCGTCGCCTCCGCATGGGCCTGCGCGGCAGGCACGCTAAAGCCGTTATCAAACGTCGGCGTCACCTCCAGCTTCGCGCGGATCAGCCCGTTGGCGAGATAAAAATCCGCCGTCGACTGCTGCTGGGCGACCGTCTTCGCGTTCAGAGGCTGCCACTGCGACTGGCGATTGGCAAACTGCGCGCGGGCGATATCCGCCGGGAAGCGAATAATCTCCCCCAGGGTTTTACCGTAGCTATCGAGATTGGCATACGCCCAGCGCTCGGCGCCGGCCAGACGATTGAGGTAATCCTGCAGCGCCGCGCGCTTCTGCGGATCCTTCAGGGCATCATCGGTTGCCGCCAGGAAGGTGTTGCCCGGCAGCAAACCTTTGCCGCTGACCAGGATCTGCCCCTCGGCGGTCTTCACCAGCTGCGTGGTGTACGGCTCCCAGGTCGCCCAGGCATCAACCGAACCGTTGAGCAGCGCCACTTTGGCGTCCACCGGACCGAGAAACACCCACTGCACATCCTTTGGCGAAATTCCCGCCTGCTCCAGCGCTTTCAGCGCCACAAAGTGGCCAATCGATCCTTTACCGGTAGCGATGCGTTTGCCTTTTAAATCCGCGGCGATTTTCAACGCGCTGCCGGGCGAGACCAGCACCGCGGTGCCGGCCGGGTTGCTTTTATCGACGGCGATGGCTTTAACCGGCGCGCCGTTAGCCAGCGCGAACAGCAGCGGCGCATCGCCGATTATCCCCGCATCCACCGCCCCGGCGTTAAGCGCTTCCGCCAGCGGCGCGGCGGCCGGAAACTCGGCCCATTTAATCTCATATGGGAGATTCTGCAGGGCGTTGGCGGCCTCCAGCTGCGAACGCATGCCGCCTTTTTGATCGGCAATTCGCAGGGTGATTCGCTCCTCAGCCGCCGCATAGCCGCTGAGGACCAGCAGTATGATCGCGCCGCCTAAAGCGGTAACATTAAATCTGCGCATGAGAATTATCCTTATTTTTGAAAAGCGTGTTTGCCGGCCGCCAGCCACGCGCTGTCGCTCTGCGGGGTGTGTACCCGTCCGCACAGCACGTTACGATAGTGGCGTTCCAGAGGATTTTGCCGACTCAGGCCATGGTTGCCGGTGAGCTCCAGCGCCAGGTTTACCGCCTGAATGGCATTGTCGGTAATCGTGACTTTCGCGAGATTCGCCTCAATGGCGGAAAAGCCCAGCTGCGCGGCCTTTTCCAGCAGACTGCGATTGACCAGTAGCCAGCCGTCAATCTGGCCGACTTTTTCCTGCACCCGCGGCAGGCTGGAAAGCGGTTGCCCAAGGCTCCCCGGGATACGCGTACCCAGCCAGGACACCAGCCAGTCGCGGGCCGCCCGCGCGATGCTGTCGTAAATTGCCGCCAGTAGCGCCGTGTGGCGGTTGGCAAACAGGCGAAACTGTTCAGCATCCGGCGCGGGAGGCGCATCGGCAGCCCATACATCCACCGCGTGATCGGCGGCCACCTGCACGTTGTTGAGCACCACTTCATGGCTGCCGGTTGCCCGCATTCCGCCGTGGTCCCAGCTTTTGACGACGCTAATACCGTCACTTTCGCGCGGCACCAGCCAGGTGCCGACCAGCGGCGGAGCGTCGTCGCTGCGGCCCCAGATGGCCAGCCAGCTCAGCCCCTCAATACCGGTGGTATAAATTTTATGGCCATTAATCTGCCACCCTTCGGCGCGGCGGGTCGCCACGGTTTGCGGCAGGCCGCCGCGCGCCGGGGAGCCCAGTTCCGGCTCCACGCGCAGGCTGTTGATCAATCCTCCCCGCTCAACGGCATCGTGAAAAACCCGCTGGCGCAGCGGCTCGGACCAGTTCTCGTTTTCCGCCAGCCGCAGATGATGCAGGTACTGCATGCAGACAATCAGCGCCGTCGCCGGTTCGCCCCAGGCAATAGCGGCAATCGCCTGCTGGAGCCTGGGAAGATCGGCACCTGCCCCGCCGTACTGCAGCGGTACGGCGAGGCTTAAAAAGCCGCGCTGGCGCAGACGGTCGATATTGTCGCGGGGAAAGTCGCCGCTGGCGTCGAGGCTGGCCGCCTGCTCCGCCATCAGGTGGCGAATCTCCGCGAGCCGTCGCGCCCACTCATCGGTAGCCGGATGTTTCACGATGCGCGCTCCGCCGCGGCGCGCAGGGCCGCTTTTTCGCGGGCGATCGGCAGCAGCGCTTTACCGTACTCCTGGGCATCGTTGAGCGGATCGAATCCGCGGATCAGGAAGTTGCGCACGCCGAGGTCGTAATAATCGAGCAGCGCGTCAGCAACCTGTTCCGGAGTGCCTACCAGCGCGGTAGAGTTGTGGCCGCCGCCCACCAGCTGCGCAATTCCGGTCCACAGACGTTTATCTACCACCTTGCCCTGCGCTGCGGTGGCCCGTAGACGCTGCGCCCCGACGCTGTCGGGCTTGGCTTTGAAGCCGTCCCCGCTCTGCGCCGCCCGTTCGGTGGCGACGTGCAGAATATGCTCGGCTTTTTCCCAGGCCTCAGCTTCAGTCGCGGCGATAATCGGCCGGAACGAGACGCTGAAGTCGATGTCTCGCTGATGTTTCGCCGCCTCGGCCCGCACGCGCTGGATGGTATCCTCCGTTTGCGCCAGCGACTCGCCCCACAGAGCGAAAACATTGGCGTGCTTGCCGGCCACGGCGATAGCGGCTTCCGACGAGCCGCCGAAGTAGAGAGGGATATGCGGTTTTTGCAGCGGGCGTATCGCCGACCACGCCTGTTCCGCCTGATAAAAATCATTGGCGATATCCACCGGCTGTTCGGCGGTCCATACCTTGCGGACGGTCTCAAGGAAGGCATCGGTACGCGCATAGCGCTGGTCGTGATCGAGATAATCGCCGTCGCGGCGTTGTTCGGCGTCATTGCCGCCGCTGATGATATGCACCGCCAGCCGTCCGCCCAGCAGATGTTCAAGGGTAGCGAACTTACGCGCGGCGAGGGTCGGCGAGACAAAACCGGGACGATGAGCCAACAGAAAGCCGATCTTTTGCGTCGACAGACCCGCCAGCGCGGTCACCAGGAATCCGTCGGGTTGATCGGACCAGTGGCCCACCAGCAGGCGGTCAAACCCGGCGGCCTCGTGGGTTTGCGCGAAACGCACGATGTAATCGCGGTCAAAAATCGGACCGACCGGGGCGATGGTTTCCGACGACAGGCGGTGGCCGATCATGCCGAGAAATTGAATGCTCATGCAGAACTCCTTGTAGCAGGATAATGAGTGGGCCGCCGCGGCGGCGCGTTTTCATTACCCTATACACGGGCTCTTAATGAACAAAATGCATTTTTATCATATCTTAATATGCGAGATAAGCATTTATAAAAATTATATATACGTTTCAGCCAGATACGTTTAGCTGCTGAACGACTTTGCCGGCGAAAAAAGTCAGCGGCTGGCTCAGATTAGCCAGATTCTGCGCGTGAACCAGCCACAGATGCACCTCGGGCTGGAAATCCGCCAGCGTCAATATTGTCACCTCATCGCGCCACGGGCTGGCGGCCAGCGCGGCGCGCGGGACCAGGCCAAGCCCCAGCCCCTGCGCCACGAGGCTGATTTGCAGCTGGGCACCCGCGGTCTCAACATTCAGCGCCAGACGCAGCCCCTGGGACTGCAGCTCGCGAATCAGCCCGGCCCGCAGGCCGCAGCCGTCGGGATTAAGCACCCAGCCTTTTTCCGCGCAGTCGCGCAGCGCCCCGGCGTGAAGACGCCAGCTTTTGGCCGCGATCACCGCAATATCCAGCGGGCACAGCAGGCGCCCGCCGTAGCCCTCAGCAAAGCGTTGCTGTTCCGGCCCCATCGCCAGCACGCCGTCCAGCTCGACGCTTTCAAGGCGCTTTTGCAGCAGCCCGCTCCAGCCGCAGGTGACCTGCGGTCTCAGGGCGGGAAACTGCTGGCGCAGCGCGGTCAGCGCCGGCTGCAGCGCAATTTCCGCCACGCTCTGCGGAACCCCGAGACGCAGGATGCCGTGCGGCTCGGCCTCGGGGTCGAGCAGACCGTACAGCTTTTTGGTCTCCCGCTTGATGCTCAGGCACTGCTCGTAAACCCGGTGCCCGGCGGCGGTCAGGGTGAGCGGCCGGGTCTGACGCTCAAGCAGCGTCACGTTGAGGGTTTGCTCCAGTCGCTGAAGTCGGCGGGTTATCGCCGATTGGGTAATACCGAGATATTCCGCGGCCTGATTAAGCGAGGAGAACTGCACGGTGGCCAGCAGTGCGTCAATGTCGTCGATGCGCATAGCGTCCTTAATGTGATTTTTGCATATTAATATATGCGGAAATTGCATTTTAATTATATTAACGCCTTTGCTAGCGTAAAGACCAGTCCCGACAACAGGAAGCGACCATGACCGCACCGCGAGTGGAAAAATTACGCCAGTTTATTCAGGACCTTGATGCCCTGCATCGCGAATTTGCCGATGAGCCAGCCCTGCTTGACGCCGTGGCTCAGCGCCTGGCCACGCTGGTAAAAAAAGATGACTGGCTGCCGGAAGAGTACACCCTGCCGCACCCCCACCACTATCAGCAGTATCTACTGCATGCCGATTCCGGACAGCGATTTTCCATCGTCAGCTTCGTCTGGGGGCCTGGGCAATCGACGCCGATTCACGATCATCGGGTGTGGGGCGCCATCGGCATGCTGCGCGGCGCGGAGGAGAATCAGCGCTACCGCCTGGACGAGCGCGGCCAGCCGGTGGTCAGCGGCGTTGCCGAACGCCTCTCCCCTGGTGAAGTAGAAAAAGTCTCTTCCCGCGATGGCGATATTCACCGGGTGAGCAACGCCCTCGCGGATAGCGTCTCGATCAGTATTCACGTTTACGGCGGCAATATCGGCGGCGTCAGGCGCGCGGTCTATACCCCGGAAGGCCTCGTCAAACCTTTTGTCTCCGGTTACTCCAATCGCCACTTGCCCAATATCTGGGATCTCTCAAAGGATAATTAATATGCCCATCTGTTCTTATCGCCCGACCGCTCAGCTGCGCCAGGCGCTGCTTGACGGCGCGGAGCTGGCGCTGATCGATGTTCGCGAAGAGGCCGACTTTGCCCGCAGCCATCCGCTGTTTGCCGCTAATCTGCCGCTCAGCAAACTGGAGCTGGATGTTTTTCGACGCGTGCCGCGCCTGACGACGCCGATTACCGTCTATGACGGCGGCGAAGGTCTGGCGGAGCGGGCCGTCGAGCGCCTGCAGAGCTGGGGTTATCAGGATGTCGCGCTGCTGGAAGGCGGCCTCTCGGGGTGGCAACGAAGCGGCGGGGAGCTGTTTCAGGACGTGAATTCGCCGAGTAAAGCGTTCGGCGAGCTGGTAGAGAGCGAGCGGCATACCCCCTCGCTGAGCGCCGGGGAAGTGAAGGCGCTGCTCGAGGGTCAACAGGAGGTGGTGGTCGTCGACGCGCGCCGTTTCGATGAGTATCACACCATGAATATTCCCGGCAGCATCAGCGTGCCCGGCGGGGAGCTGGCGCTGCGCATCGAGGGCCTGATTCCGTCACCGCAGGCGACGGTGATCGTCAACTGCGCGGGGCGCACGCGCAGTATTATCGGCACGCAGTCGCTGCGCAACGCCGGTTTGCCCAATCCGGTCTACGCGCTGCGCAACGGCACCATCGGCTGGACCTTAGCCGGGCTTGACCTTGAGCGCGGCCAGCAGCGCCGCTACGATGCCGATTTCCGCGCCTCAGTCGAACGCGCGACGGCGGTGAGACAGCTGGCGGAGCGCGCCGGCGTCGCCTTTATAGACACCGCAACCCTTCAGCGCTGGCTGCGGCAGCCCGCGCGTACGACTTACCTGTTTGACGTTCGCAGCCCGGAGGAGTACGCCGCAGGCCATCTGCCGCTGAGCGTTAGCGCGCCCGGCGGGCAGCTGGTGCAGGAAACCGACCATTTCGCCAGCGTGCGCGGAGCGCGGATTGTGCTGATTGCCGATGACGCGATACGCGCACCGATAACGGCGTCCTGGCTGGCGCAGATGGGGTGGGAAGTGGCGGTGTTAAATGATGCGCGCCCTGAAGACTTTAGCGAGCGCGGTACCCCCGCGGCCAAAGTACCGCCGGGGCCGCAGGCGGAGGAGATTTCGCCACAGCAGTTAGCGGAACAGCTGCGGGTACCCGGCACCGTGGTGCTGGACTTCACCACCAGCGCCAACTATGTCGCCCGGCATATCCCGGGCGCTTACTGGCTGGTTCGTTCGCAGCTGCGCCAGGCGCTGGAGGTGATACCGCAAGGAGAACGTTACGTTGTCACCTGCGGCAGCAGCCTGCTGGCCCGCTACGCGGTGCCGGAGGTAGCGGCTTTAACCGGTAAACAGGTGCAGCTGCTGAGCGGCGGCACCCTGGCGTGGATTGATGCCGGACTGGCGTTGGAGCATGGCGAGACGCATCTGGCGACGCCGCGCAGCGATCGCTATCAGCGCCCATATGAAGGTACCGATAACTCCCCGGCTGCAATGCAGGCCTACCTCGACTGGGAGTTCGGCCTGGTTGAACAGCTGGCGCGCGATGGTACGCACGGGTTTAAGGTATTGTGATTTCCCCCGCTCGCGCTGCGCTTAGCGGGGCTACGGGCCCCTGTACTCAGCTCCCGGGGGCGGCGCTAAGCGCCTGCCCGGGCTACAGGTTTACCGCCATCTGCCATCCCGTAGCCCGGACAGATGCGCAGCATCGCCTCCGGGAGATTATGCCGCGCT